>NZ_CP080531.1:3732500-3735000 GCF_024746835.1 Mesorhizobium sp. AR02
TGGAGGTAGTGACGGATCATTGAGGTAGTCCAATCTTATCGGATTGAACGGGCTGCTGCGTGGTTCCAGGAAATAGCTCCTCCTTATAAACCGTACCCGAAACCGACACTGGTGGTCTGGTAGAGTATACCAAGGCGCTTGAGAGAACTATGCTGAAGGAACTCGGCAAATTGCACGCGTAACTTCGGAAGAAGCGTGACCCTTTTCCACGCAAGTGGAGGAGGGTGGCACAGACCAGGGGGTAGCGACTGTTTATCAAAAACACAGGGCTCTGCGAAGTCGCAAGACGACGTATAGGGTCTGACGCCTGCCCGGTGCTGGAAGGTTAAGAGGAGGGGTGCAAGCTCTGAATCGAAGCCCCAGTAAACGGCGGCCGTAACTATAACGGTCCTAAGGTAGCGAAATTCCTTGTCGGGTAAGTTCCGACCTGCACGAATGGCGTAACGACTTCCCCGCTGTCTCCAGCATAGACTCAGTGAAATTGAATTCCCCGTGAAGATGCGGGGTTCCTGCGGTTAGACGGAAAGACCCCGTGCACCTTTACTATAGCTTTACATTGGCATTCGTAGTGGCATGTGTAGGATAGGTGGTAGGCTTTGAAACCTGGGCGCCAGCTCAGGTGGAGCCACCCTTGAAATACCACCCTTATTACTATGGATGTCTAACCGCGGCCCGTTATCCGGGTCCGGGACAATGTATGGTGGGTAGTTTGACTGGGGCGGTCGCCTCCTAAAGAGTAACGGAGGCGCGCGATGGTGGGCTCAGAACGGTCGGAAATCGTTCGCTGAGTGCAATGGCATAAGCCTGCCTGACTGCGAGACTGACAAGTCGAGCAGAGACGAAAGTCGGTCATAGTGATCCGGTGGTCCCGCGTGGAAGGGCCATCGCTCAACGGATAAAAGGTACGCCGGGGATAACAGGCTGATGACCCCCAAGAGTCCATATCGACGGGGTTGTTTGGCACCTCGATGTCGACTCATCGCATCCTGGGGCTGGAGCAGGTCCCAAGGGTATGGCTGTTCGCCATTTAAAGCGGTACGTGAGTTGGGTTCAGAACGTCGTGAGACAGTTCGGTCCCTATCTGCCGTGGGTGTAGGAATATTGAAAGGATCTGTCCCTAGTACGAGAGGACCGGGATGGACGGATCTCTGGTGGACCTGTTGTGGCGCCAGCCGCATAGCAGGGTAGCTATATCCGGACGGGATAACCGCTGAAGGCATCTAAGCGGGAAACCCACCTTAAAACGAGTATTCCCTGAGAACCGTGGAAGACGACCACGTTGATAGGCCGGGTGTGGAAGAGCGGCAACGCTTGAAGCTTACCGGTACTAATAGTTCGATCGGCTTGATCGTTCTCATTCCTTATGCCCATCTGACAAAGTCAGATGGTCTGTTCTCACTCACGCTTGTTCCGCCCTGCGGGCGACGCTACGTGGGTGCGGCGCATCAGCGCCGACGGTCGGTCGACCTTGCGAAGCTTCGCTTCGAAAGGCGCCAAGACTAGAAGAGCTGTAAAGGCACAACAAGACCAGCGAACAGCTCCGAGAGAGCACCACAATAGGGGCCTCCCTATTCGCTACTCCCTCATCGCTATTCGCTCAAAAAGCTTCTCGAACAACGTGCGTTTTGCCGACCTGGTGGTTATGGCGGAGCGGCTGCACCCGATCCCATTCCGAACTCGGCCGTGAAACGCTCCAGCGCTGATGGTACTTCGTCTCAAGACGCGGGAGAGTAGGTCGCTGCCAGGTCTGCTAAACGCACGTTGAACTCACATCCAATCGGATGGAGTGAAATCTTCTCTCTACGAACAAGGCCCGCCAACGGGACCACGGGCCGCGTAAGCGGCCCTTTCATTTGGTGAGCCATCTACCTATTTGTAGGCCATCCTATTCGTAGGCATGCGCTTACGTCCAAAGCAAGCAAACGCTTGCTTAGATCAGCAAGCAAGCGCTTGCTGAGAGGTGACGCGGGGTGGAGCAGCCCGGTAGCTCGTCAGGCTCATAACCTGAAGGTCACAGGTTCAAATCCTGTCCCGATACAAAAATGGCCCGCCTCGTGCGGGCCATTTTTGTATTCGGCTGTGGTGGCCGGCTGATTTTAACCCTCATCAGCAGCCCGCAAGGAGGCGAAGCCGACGCTGTGGGACAGAAAAGCCAAATCCTCTCCCCAAAACCAAAATCTCAAACGGCCCGCCAGGCGCAAACCCGGCGGGCCGTTTTGCTGTGCAACGACGCTCGCCGGCTGATCTTAACCCTCATCAGCAGCCCGCAAGCAGCCAAAGCCAAAGCCGCAGGGCAAAACTCAACATCAGAACACCAAATCCAAACAGCACAAACACCCCGCATCGCGCAAAACCAGCAGGCCGTTCCCGTTTTAGACTAGGGGGGCGGATGGTCGCCATCAATCCCGCTCCCTGGGACTTGAGACGAGGTCTCGGCCGACGCGGCGGACAAATTCAGTCTCTCCCAGAGCCAAAGCCAACGGCGAAAGTCGAATCGGAG
>NZ_CP080532.1 GCF_024746835.1 Mesorhizobium sp. AR02
ATGAACGAGATCGCCATCGCCAATGCCGTCATGGTGGTGCTCAGCGCGTCACTTGGCGTCAACATCATATTCTGGTGCACAGTGGGCATCATCAGGTTTGTGAGCGAAATCGGATCGAGGGTAGCGACGACCGGACCGTCCGCAGTCCGCCTCGCCGATGTCGCGGTGGTTATTCCTGCTCACAACGAGGCCGTCGCCTTGCCGAAATGCATCGCGGCGTTGAAAGAGATCATTCCGGCCAGGCAGATCTATGTTGCCAGTGACGGATCGCGGGACGCCACGGTCACGATCGCGCGTGCGGCAGGTTGCAGGGCGCTCGATATCCAGCCCAATGGGGGCAAGGCGAAGGCGATCGACCGGGCGATACGGCACTACCGCCTCTGCGATCGTTACAAGGCCGTGCTGATCCAGGATGCGGATTCAGAAATAGACCGGCACTATTTCCGGCACGCGCTGCCCTTGTTCGATGACCCCGGCGTGGCTGCTGTCGCAGGCCATGTCCTGTCGCGCTGGCGCGAACACCGCTGGCTGAGCCTCGACATGATTTTTGCCGCTTACAGGACGCGGCTCTACCGGATTCTGCAGACGGCATTCCAGTATGGTCAGTCCTGGAAATGGACCAATGTCAGCTATATCGCGCCAGGCTTCGCCAGCATTTACCGCACCAGTGCGTTGCGCCTAATCGACATCACCGCGCCCGGCCTGGTGATCGAGGATTTCAACATGACCTTCGAAGTCCAGCGCAAGCGCCTGGGGCGAGTTGCCTACTCGCCAAGGGCGCGATGCTCGTCCGAAGACCCGTTCAGCCTCAACGACTACCGCAAGCAGGTCCAGCGCTGGTACCTTGGCTTCTGGCAGACCGTTCGGCGCCATGGTGTCTGGCCGGGCCGGTTCTGGCTATCGCTGGGCGGCCTGCTGGCGGAGCTGATAGTCATCTCGCTGTTTGCGCTGGCGCTGCCGTTCGCGGCGGTCCTCTATCTCGCAACAGGTATCGAGACACCAGCCGTTTCGCTTGGCGCAATGGCAGTGCATCTGGTCTCTCCGCTTGGCCTGTTGGCTTTGTTCTTTGCAGTGGACTACGCGCTCACCTTGGTCGTCGCCGTCATCGAGTGCCGCCCGAGCCTGCTCGTCTACGGCATGGCATTTCCGTTCATCCGGCTGCTCGACGCGGCTCTTTTCCTGCGCGCGTTGTTCAAGTCGTTTTCCGCGAAATCCGACGGTCGCTGGATCAGTCCGGAACGATATCCGGCAGTCGTTCGAGACGGGAGGGAAACATGAACATAACCCGACGTACCGCCCTTCTTGGCGGCCTGACGATGCCACTGCTCGCATGGGCCGGCAAAGGCATTTCGCAGGCATCGGCCACCGGCAAACTGCCCAACCCGTTGATGATTGTCATCAGCGGTATCGACAACAGCGCCACGTCCGCAAGGCTCGCTGCGCTGACCGATGCATTTGTCAGCCGCCAGCTGCCTATCCTTGTCTCGATTACACCGATCGACAGCGCCGGCAACAAGCTGGACTATGGTTCCGATCTCGCCGTCTGGCTGCGCAAGACAATCTTGCAAAGCCCGGACGGCGTCGAGTTCGGCGCGCACATCGACACCATCGTGTCGTCCGATCCCTATTTCCAGGCGCGGCAGGCCAGCGATATCCAGGCGGCGTTTTGCTACATCGCCAACGAATATCGGAGGTACCAGTCGAGGGCCGTGATCACGGCCTTGACGCTGACGACAAATTCGCCGCTCGGTTCGCATCAGGACGCCTCCGCGATGCGCAGCGCGGGCATCCGGTCGGTTGTTCGATTGCGGGGCGGGATCGAAGATAAGGTCGGGCTGCAGCCGGATGACGGTGGCTACTGGAGCACGGATACCGGCCTGGTGAACGTCTTTGCTTCGCCGCTGACCTCGGTCAGGCCGAAGGTCGCAGGTGCAAGGCCGATGGATGCCGCGACGCTCGCCTCGAACATGTCGAGCCTCGATGCCGCCGACAACCCGGTCCTTGTCGATATTCCGTTCGCAGCACTCGCGACCCTCGGTGACAGCGATCTGGCAAGCTACGCAGCCTCCATCGCGGACGCTGCGCAAGGCGTCATCTCTGCCGGCAAGGCGCGAGCCATATTGCCCAAGAAACTCTATGCCCAGAGTAAGGAGACCAATCGCCTCATCGTCGTTCGCGTCGATGATCTCAGGGTGGATAGTGACACCGATCCGAGCCACATGGCTTTTATATATGGGTTGATCGAGGCCGGTTATCCGGTCACCGACGCCATCATCCCGGCAACCCGCTCGGGCCTTGTCTCCGACGACGAAAAGGCTAAGGCCTTCATCCACGCTATGCTCGAGGAAAAGCACTACGACATCGCCGCGCATGGCTGGAACCACACGCCGCAGGAACTGCTTGGCAATTCGCCGCAGAAGGATTTCAGCCTGATCAGAGATGGCGTCAGCGAGGTCTACCGGTCAACTGGGAAATTCCCGACCTCTTATATCCCGCCCAACGATGCCTTCGACGACAACACGCTGAACGCGTTGGCGATGACTGGGACGCCTGTCTTCAGCGCCGAAAAAGGTGATCTGCGCTGGTTCAGCGGTTTGGACAAACGCGGCATCCTGCATATCTCGAACACGATGAAATTCGAGAAGGCCTGGTCTGCGGATCTTCCCTATTTTACCAAACAGCAGGTGCTCGACTATTTTGGAACCGAGAACGATGCGGTCTTCTGCATCCATCCCAACACCGCCAACACACCGGAAAAACGGGCTCTGGTTCTCGACATGCTAGCCGAACTGTCGAGCCAACGCGGTACCAAGCTAGTCAATTTCGACGAATACTACAAAGTCGTCAGCCCGCCGATGCCGAAGGTTGAGTTGATCCGAAATGCCCGTGCCGGTGTTTCGGTCCGCGACTGGAAGAAGCCCGACCGGTATCCGCTGGATGACGGCAGGCTGAAGGCCGATGCGGAATTGGCCTGGACCTATTTCGACTGGGGCGCGAAAAACTACAATGGCATGGTGCCGGCTACCTCCTGGGTGGAATATGGCAAGCAGGCAGGCTACCCGTTTACGACGATGTGGGATTTGGGAACCCACATTCTGGCAGCGTTGTCGGCACAGCGTCTCGGCATCATTGGCCAGGCGGAATTCGAGACGACGATCAGCCGCATCATAGCTTTCCTTGGCGAAACGAGCTTCCGCTACGCCGGCGGACAACTGCCGCACACCGAGCGAGCCCTGAAGGCGCAAAGCGGTCAGCGTGACGGGTTCGACAGCGCCGACACGGGACGTTTGCTTGTTGCGCTCAAGATTCTAGACAGCTCCACCTCCGGTGCCTTCCCGGTTTTTGACCTCGTATCGAGCTGGTCATTCAAACCAGTGCTTAAAGACGGTGAAATGCATGTCGTCAGCGAGAAGGGCCGCATCTCGTCGGCCCATGCCAACAGCTACGCGGGCTATGCCGGCCGCGGCTACAGCCTATGGGGAGAACGGATCAAGCCAGTCTTCGACACCCTTGATCCCGACAAAAGCATGGATGATGCGATCCTAGCGCTGGCCGAAATCCAGCGCCGCGGGCGTATCGCCACCGAGCCTCATGTCACCGAGGAAATCGAATTGGGCGGCTCGCCGCATGGGCGCCTGATGGCGGACATGCTCTATGCCGCCCAGATCGAGCGCTATCGCCAAACCGGTATCGCGACCTGCGTCTCGGAATGCGCCATGGCCGGCCCACCCTACTTTACCTACCAAGGCTATCAGCTGACCGACGACGGCGGCGATTTCGCTGTGGATACGCTCAAGACCTTGTCGCCCGAAAAGGCCGCGAAGCTGGCGGATTCCCTACGCTTGGTCAGCGCCAAGGGCGCCTATCTGTGGCATGCGTCTCGTCCCGGTGATTACTCGAAGACGCTTGTCGATTTAATCAGGGACCGAGCGAAAATGCCGGGCATGGGCTTCTCGTCAGGCGTCTCTGAGAAGACCGGTAAGCAGATCGCAGTCACCGACATCAACACCAACGGGATCATCCTAGAATCCGTCGCCTACATTCTCGGTCGACGAAAGCCGCTGCTGGCCTCGGAAGGGGCCTCAGCAATTGCGGCAAAAGCTTGAACCGGTTTGTGCTAATTGCGCAGAATGCGCTTCCGCCGGCTCGTTGATATCTGGTGCGAAAAGCGTCTGGTCTGGAAGGACGTGGGAAGCCGAACCGTTTCTTCAGCAAGTCGCTGATGGAGCGTTCGTGCTGGCGGAGATGCCAAGTCGAAACGGCTTGAAACACATTGAGATTAGAGCGGCCGGCTCACTATTGGTCGGCTGTTTCAATGTCGACTTAACCAGAACCAAGACGTTCAGAGCACTTAGCGACGAGCTTGTGCGATCTGACTTATCTCGGCGGATGAGCGCACGCGGAGACGGTTCCTGGGCAGTAACCCCACCTGACGCGATGTGCCGCGATGTCAGATATCCGAAGGATCGTCGGATGACTGACGGTGCTGGGCACCGGGTCGGTTTTGGCAAGCTTCTTTTGCCTCACCAGCACTTCCAGAGCACGCTAACGACGGGACGCCGGCCGCAGTTTGAACATACAGCTCTCCTTTCCGTCCTAGTCGTGAACGGGCCGGGCATTCAGACTTGCGATCAAGCCGCGGTGGTGGCCGCCGACAACAGGCTCGCCAGCTGGTGGCGCTGGGTGTTTTCGATTTCGCAGATGTGATCCGCGCCTAAAGCCGGACCTGACAGCGCGTCAAACCTCGTGCGGCGTGCCTGGCATCAGCGGGGGGAAACTCCCGCGTCGGCTTTTCGCAGGTTTTTCACGGAATTCCTAGGCTTCATATCTGTACGTTGGAAACGGCCTGAACGGCTGTCACAGCCGAAAGCTTTGCACGCTTTTGCAATGTGGGCTTTTCATAGGTTTTCTTCATCGCGGTACCCAATGGCCGATTGTCATCAGATGTGATGCGGGAATCGACCCGTTGTCAAGCCGCCGAACATCGGCTCCGCCCCGGCGTGCGCGTGAACACTTCCCGGAACCTACCGGCCGGAAGGCCGTTTGATTTCACACGAAAACAACGGAGAACGGACAATGGACTGGAACCGCGTCGAAGGAAATTGGAAGCAGGTCAAAGGCAAGGTTAAGGAAAAGTGGGGCAAACTCACCGATGACGACCTTGACCGCATCGCTGGCAAGCGCGAGCAACTCGAAGGCAAGATTCAAGAGCGCTACGGGATCGAGAAAGACCGCGTACGCCGGGATATAGACGATTGGTATGCACGGCAGAAGTGGTAGGACCGCTGCGGGTAGATAAGTGAAGCGCGCTGCTACGGCAGCGCGCCCTCCTGAAACTGCCCAACATAGGCCAGTTTCTGTCCGTCACTCAATCCACGGCAACTTGATAGCCATCACACCATCCCACGGAGTTTCGCCTCTCGCAGTGCCTTGATGGTGTTCACCGTCCATTCTGAATTCAGCGCCTTGACGGCCGCTGCAATCTCTTCGCCAGCCCCCATTTGGGCACCGCGCGCGTCAATGACAGGCGCAAAAGTCAGCAGGACCGGCGAGTTCTGGTTGGCCGGCGATTGTATCCGCGGCATGCTTGGCGCACCAATGCCACCAACCAAACCGCCCGCCGCGTAGCCACGCTGCAAACGCTGCAGATGGCCACACCGATCGTTGACGGCATCTTGGTCAAACACATATTCGCCCTTGTGGGCGATGCCGGTGGGTCGTTCTTGCCGCCGGGGCCGGTAAAGCCGCCCGTATAGAACCGCGTGCCGGCCCACGGATCGCCACCGATGATTGGCGGCTGAACAATTGGGCGCCCCGACATTTCGGCGTCATGTAGGCGGCCGACCGCTTTTCCCTGTGCAGCACGCCACTTCCGGCGCCCTCTGGCGTAGACAGCGCTCCTTAGGGCAAACGACCCGGCGCGTATCTGTTATGCCGTTTGGCGCGGGTGAAGCAACCGGCGGAGGCGCGGAGCCTTCGATCGGCGCAGCGTCGGAGCCGGTTGCGGTGATGACCTCGGCATAGGCTGCCGGGGTCTGGTAGCCAAGCGAGGAATGTGGCCTGGCGGTGTTGAAGTCCTCCCTCCATTCGGCGATGGCGCTGCGAGCGTGGTCGAGGCCGAAGAACAGGCTCTCGTTCAACAGCTCGTCGCGCATCCGGCCGTTGAAACTCTCGACGTAACCGTTCTGCATCGGCTTGCCCGGCGCGATGTAGTGCCATTCGATCCTGTAATCCTTCGACCAGGCGAGGATGGCGTTCGAGGTGAACTCGGTGCCGTGGTCGGAGACGATCATGCCCGGCTTGCCGCGGTGGGCGATCAGTTCCGTCAGTTCATGGGCAACCCGACGGCCGGAGATCGAGGTGTCCGGGATCGCGGCCAGGCATTCGCGCGTCACGTCGTCGACGATGTTGAGTACGCGGAACCTCCGGCCGCAGGCGAACTGGTCATGCACGAAATCCAGCGACCAGCGCGCGTTCGGCTTTGCCTCGACCAGGATCGGCGCCCGCGTGCCGACCGCTCGCCGCCTTGCCCGGCGCTTGCGCACCGTCAGGCCCTCCTCGCGGTAGAGCCGATAGATGCGGTTGACCCCAGATACCTCGCCCTCGCGCCTGAGCAGGATGAACAGCCGCCGGTAGCCAAAGCGTCGGCGCTCATTGGCGAGGTCACGCAACCTGCCGCGCAACTCCGTCTCGGGCGGACGCCGGGACTGGTAGCGGATCATCTTGCGATCAGCGCCCACAAAGGAACAGGCCCGACGCTCCGACAGGCCCATGACGGCCTGCAGATGCGCGACGGCTTCGCGCTTAACGGCGGGCCCTACCATTAATGGGATGGTCCGCCCCGTCCTCCCGCAGCATCATCCGGGCGGTCCCACCAAAGGAGGTTGCAATGTCCCTACGCAATGCGCCGCGCCCTGCGGCAGTCTATGGAGTCGATATCGGCAAGAATATCTTCCACGTCGTCGGCACGGACAGCGGCGGCGAGCCCGTCCAGCGAGCTCGCTTCCGACGCGACACGCTGCTGCAGTTCTTTGCGCGAGCAGCGCCGGCGATCGTCGGGATGGAATCGTGCGCAGGATCACAATGGATTGCCAGGAGACTGCAAGCGCTGGGGCACAAGGTTCGCCTGATCCCGGCGCAGTTCGTGAAGCCCTACGTGAAGTCAAACAAGAGTGACATTATCGATGCCGAGGCCATCGCCGAAGCGGCCACTCGGCCGACAATGCGGTTCGCTGCGATCAAGAGCGAGAAACAGGCTGACCTCCAGGCTCTGCATCGGGTGCGCGACCAGATGATCGGAACGCGAACTCGTCTCATCAACCAGATGCGGGCGTTTTGCCTGGAATACGGCATTGCATTGAGACAGGGAGCGGGCCTGTTCAAGCTCGACTTGCCGCTGGTCCTCGACGATGCGTCGAACGACCTCTCGCCGGCGATGCGTAAACTGCTCACGGATCTGTTCGCCGACCTGCGCCGGCTGGAGCAGCGCATCGACGACGTGACGAGGGAGATCGCCGCGATTGCAGATCGAGAGGATGTTGCCCGCCGGCTCATGACGATCCCGGGGATCGGAGCACTGGGCGCTACCGCCCTTCTTGCGGCGGTCGGCAACGGACGTCAATTCCAGAAAGCCCGCGACCTGGCTGCATGGCTGGGCCTTGTCCCAAGGGAACACTCGACCGGAGGCAAGCAGAAGCTCCTCGGCATCAGCAAGCGCGGGAACCGCTACGTCCGCAAGCTCCTTGTTCATGGCGCGCGATCCTGCTTCCGACATCTGGACCGAACACGGGATCGTCTTGGAAGCTGGCTCGATGGCCTGCAGAGCAGAATGCACCCGAACAAGGCCGTTGTTGCACTCGCCGCCAAGATGGCGCGCATTGTCTGGGTTGTCCTGACCAAGCCGGGAGCGCTCTACGAACGCAGGGATCCTGCATTCGCCTGACCCTCTCGGCTCGATTGCAAGGCTCGGGAATAGCGATGACGAAACAGTGGATCAGCATGCCGTAAGCCCTGTGCAAAAAAGCGGGCTTCGTGCCCGAACCATTTATTGGGAACGGCGTGCGCGGATCTCATCATGGCCTGGCTGCAACAGCAGCCCACTCGCGAGAGGCCGGATACATTTATGCAACTGGAATCGTCATCGGCGATGTCGCGAAACCCTTGCACGGACGGGGCGGACCATACATTTTTTGACAGAAGCTCACGCAGCGCCGAGGCTTCGAGCATCTGGTCGGCGAGCAACTTCTTCAGCTTGGCGTTCTCGTCTTCCAGAGCCTTCAGCCGCTTGGCGTCGGAGACATCCATGCCGCCATACTTGGCCTTCCAGTTATACAGCGTCGCCTCCGAGATCCCATGCTTGCGGGCCAGATCGCCCGCCTTTGCACCCGCCTCATGCTCGCGCAGAACCGCAATCATCTGCTCTTCCGTGAACCGCTTTCTCTTCATCAGTCCGTCCTTCAATCAAGGGCCGGACTCTAATCTCAGATGGAGGAAAATCTCAGTGGCAGGTCACCTTAGGCGCGCAAATCTGATTCAACCTTCTTGCTGGGCAAGGAGGTCAGCATGGATGGGCAAGCCTTATTCGATGGATCTTCGCGAACGGGTTGTTGCGTCGGTTGAGCGGGAGGGCCTGTCGCGGCGCCAGGCCTCGGTGCGCTATGGGGTTGGTATCAGCACCGTCATCATGGGTACGTCGTTTACGCGAAACAAGCAGCCTTGCGCCCGGCAAGATGGGTGGGCACAGGCCGAAGAAGATTGCCGGTGAGCATCGGTAGTGGCTGTTGGTGCGCTGCCGGGCTGCGGATTTTACGCTGCGTGGTCTTGTGGGCGAACTTGGCGAGCGCGGCCTGAAGGTCGATTACCGCTCGGTGTGGGAGTTCGCCCATGCCGAGAAGCTTAGTCACAAACAAAGACGCTGATCGCGGCTGAGCAGGACCGCCCGGATGTGGCGCGCCGGCGGGCACAGTGGACCAAGTATCAGAACCGCATCGATCCTTCCCCGACGAAACATGGACCAAGACCAGCGCCGCTCAGAGGATGGGCGCCGCGTGGCGAGAGGATCAAAAGCCAAGGTGCCGCACGGTCACTGGAAGACCATGACCTTCTTGGCGGCGCTACGCCACGACCGTGTCGATGCGCCATGGCTCATCGACGGACCAATCAACGGCGAGCGTTTCCAGCTCTATGTCGATGAGGTTCTCGTTCCAACCCTCAAGCCCAGGGATATCGTCATCATGGACAATCTCGGCTCGCATAAAGGCAAGGCCGTGCGCCGTGCCATTCGGTCAGCCGGCGCCAGCTTTGTTCCTCCTGCCGAAATACTCGCCCGACCTCAACCCCGTCGAGAAGCTCTTTGCAAAGCTCAAGCATTGGCTGCGCAAGGCAGCCAAGCGAACAGTCGAAACCGTCTGTGATGCCATCGGCCAAATCCTCCGCACCGTCTCTTCAACCGAATGCAGAAATTACTTCACCGAGGCAGGATACCAGCCAACCTAAATTCATCCCCCTCTAGAACTTCTGAAGAGCGCTGTCGGAGACCTCGATCAAAAAAAGGTCGTCGCCGGCGACGGAATGAAACCTCCGCTGCGTTTAACTAGCGTGACAACCGTTCGAGGAGATTCCAACAATGATCGCGAAATATCTGGTGACAGCGTTTGTCGGTGCTGGTTCGTTGTTAATGGGCAGTGGCCCATCTTCTGCATTCCCATTGGGCGTGCCAAACCCACATGTCGCATCGGCCCCGGCCGAAAACGTGCGCTACGGTTGCGGCCGCGGTTGGCATCCAAACCGCTGGGGTCGCTGTGTGCCCAATCGACGTGTTGTAGTTCGCCCTGTGGTTCGGGGCCCCGTGATAATCTATCGACCGGGTTGGCACTACCGTCATTGGCATTATTGGCACTAACCTCGTTTTCAGCGGATTTTGGCCGAACTGAACACGCCCAGCGTTGGCGTTACCAGGTTCGGCCGCTCTTTTGCAAGCCCTTAGGGACCGCAGTGGACGCTGGCGCGCCCAAAGCCGAATGGCTGTCTCGCGGTATCTGCGTACCCATCACGGATTGGGACCGCCACCCGTGGGATGGTTCTGCTCTATGCCCCGAACCACGAGGTGTTTCTCCCCCGGGGCATAGTGCGGTTAATCGTTCCGATGGTTAGCCACTGACAGTAAGCGCACGCGCCAACCGCCTGATCCGAATCGCTCGATTAATCTCGCCGCCAAATATCAGAACCAGCGCCGAAAGATAAAGAAAGTACAAGGCGGCAATCACGCCCGCCAACCCAGCGTAATAACTCGCATAATTGGCGAATCGGGCCAGATATAACGAAAAACCTCCAGCCAATCCCATCCAAACCGAAACAGTGAAGAGTACTCCCGGCCAAAGGCTGGAAAATCTTGTCCGACGTGCCGGCAGGAAGACATGTGCCGCGAACAAGGCGCCCGCCAGAATTGCCACTGCGGACGGGTAGCGCACCAGATCAAGTGTGAACAATCCAGGCTGAAAGGTGGGCAATAACCGATGCGCCGCGGAACCAACAAGCGAACCTACGACTAGGAGGTATGCGACAACGACTAGTATTAGAGCTCCGCCAATTACCGCCACGACTTCAAGCAGAAAGATTACCAAGACAGATCGATGTTCCCTGATGTCGTAGGCGCGATTCAATCCTACACGAACGCTGTCAACGCCGCCAATTGCAAACCAGATAGTCAGCAAGACACCGACGCTTGCCACTCCACCCCGTCTTACCGTTAGAACGGCGCGAACTTCATTGATCAATGTGTTCACCAATGGAGCGGGGATAATTTGGATCAGAAATTCAACAAGGCGATTGGCCATGCTTGGATCGCCTATGAAGGCCGTAAGCGAACTGACGAAGACGAGAAACGGAAACATTGCCAAGACCATGCGGAAGGCGATATTTCCGGCGAGCGGCAACGCCTCGTCGTCCCAGAGCCGCAGCAGGGCCTGACGAAAGACTGCCCAGACGGCTACCCAGCCGCGCGCCGTGATCAAATCCGAGGGCTGATCGCCGAGGATGCCCGAACGTTTATGGTCGGCCCTGTCAGACATGCATCTCGCGCTCGCTCGTCAAGTCCTCAACCCTGGAACATTCGTTCAAAGCCCGCTGCAATTAACACCGACGTTACTTCCAAGATTGCCAGTTCAGATTTGTTGCCGGGCCTAGACCCCAATCACATTATGTTCACTCTGGCTGGGATTCCAGTCGATTGCCTCATAGCGTCAATGCTACTCATAAACCGTGTTCAACGACGGCGTATTTCGGAGTAAATGATATGGTCGATCGTCGGGCGATCCTTCTTGGCTTTCGCATCGACCTGATATCGGCAGGGCGAAACGCGGCGCAGCAATCCCCGCGATCCGCTTTGGGCTCGCCGAGTCTTTCTCTCGGATTTGCGGTTGGATCAGCTATCCAAGACCTGCAATTGCCGAAGAAGCTAACCGTCGTGAGTCACCGTCGGAGCTTCCAAGTGCCGCATCGGCCGCGTGCAATTTCCACATCAATCCGTTGTCCAGTCTTGTCAGACGGCCGGTTCCACCAAGCGCCTCCGGTGCGATCCGCGCCAATACGACATTTCCGAAGCCGCCTTTCGAGATGGCCGCTAGGTCGGGCCCGTCGCGTTCGTTCCATATCAGTTCGAGCCACTATTCGCCGTCCTTCGTCGGCAATGCTCCATGTGACGTCGATTTGTCCTTCGTAATCGGATAGCGCACCATACATCGCCGCATTGGCACCCAGTTCGTGGAAGGCCATGCCAAGATATTGCACAGCCATGGGCGACAGGAGAACCGATGGCCCCGACGCAGCGATCCGGTGCCTCTGAGAAAGCAACTCAGTTTGCGCCTTTAGAAGATCGTCGATTGTCGCCCCACGCCAGTCTTCGCTGACGAGGAGGTCATGCGAACGCGCGAGCGCCATGATCCTCTCGCGAATGCGCGATTCGAATTGTTGCACGTTTTCGGTGCGCTGGCTGGTCTGCTTTACCATTGAGAGGATGACCGCAAACTGGTTCTTCACGCGGTGGTTGACTTCGCGCAGTAGCGCGCGGATCTGATTTTGGCTCTGGATCGATCGGAAATATCGCGCGCAATTTTGGAGGCGCCGACGACGACGCCGTGCTCATCCCGGATCGGCGATACGGTGAGTGAGATCGGGATCAGTTTACCATTCTTGCGACGGCGCACCGTCTCGAAGTGTTGGATACGCTCGCCACGCTTGATGCTGTCGAGCACACCCGCGCGCCCGACGGGATCACCGCAGTGCCTTTACCACTGCCGTAACCAGCGTGGGCGTCGCTCCCGCGAAGATGTTCACCCGGCAGCCCTTTACCAGCTCCACGACAATAGCCGGCCGGTGCTCCAGTGGATGGCCGACGTCTTCATCGACAACCACCGCCTCTGTAAGGCACGGGTCCGGGACGTGTTCGCACAGCTTGCGACGCCAAGTGTAGATCAGCGCCGTCGAAACGTCATGCCGCTGCGCCACCTGCGTCACACAGGCTCCGGGCGAAAACGCCTCCTCTAAAATCTGGCGCCGTTCCTCCTCGTTCCACCGCCGCCGACGTTCGGGGCCGGTGAGCAACGTGATCTGACCCATCAACTGCTCCTAAGTGCACTCATAAGAGCACGCTTAAGACCACTCGTTCATCACCCGAACAAGGCGCGACACGCCGGAGGGATACCCCGTTTCGGAATGATCGCGACGTCGGGGTCCGGCGTCATTGTGGCCTATTTCGCAACTTGCTTACTAGCGGGTGCTCTTGCATGGACTGCGATGATCGCTGCCCTCCTGCTGACCGGTTACTTTGCGCTGTTGGCGCTACTTATCAATCTGCCGGACACCTCCGAAAGGGCAAAGGCAGACCAAGATGCAATCGGCATGGAGGTTCGGCTGCCGGTGCGTCTTTTGTGGTTCGTTGCGATAGCCATATTGGCTACCGTCGCGATGATCGACACGACACGTGCGGATGACGACGACGCCTACTTCGATTGCGTCATCGATAAGGCGCAAGCAATCATGAAAACGCAAATGCATAAGGACGCCGCAGCGGCGCTGCGCAAGGCGTATAGGCTATGCCAACCTTTGGAACCATCTAAGGAAGCGGATATTGGCGGCGGGCTGCCACTGCCGGAACCAGCCTGACGCCTATATGCGCTAGCGAATTCGCGATCAGTCCAATCCCCAAATCTTGTTTCACGAACTAATCCGATACGATCGCACCTTCTCTAGCGAGAGGAAGCCCCATGACAACATTCAATTCCGGGCCTGGGCTGGTGGCCATGACCTCGTAGTCGCCGCTCCCACTCCGGCCGACAGTGGCGACGGTTTCGTCGGCTCGCGTCTTGCAACGCGAGCCATCTTGCAAGTCGCATGGGTACCAAAGGTGCCGCGTTTAGGAAACCGATCGCTTTCTGTTTCGTTTCTTCACGGACTCTCTCATGAATCAAAGGGACCTTGGTCCAAAGAAAGCCCCTGCTGACCTCCAAGCCGGTAGACTTCGCATTGGCTACCGCAATCCCGATGGTGCGTCCGGGGCTGTTCCTATCTTGCTGCGGGCGTCGGCCATGTTGCCGGCCACAAAGTGTCGAACGAGCATTCCCCGCGGGGTACCGCCTTCGCCAATACGCGAGATGAAAGCCGTCGCAGGTCTACGACCTGATCGCCTGGGTCGCCCTTGCATCGGCCCACATGAAGCCCGCCAGTTCATGGGCAATTGCTGTGCACACCGCCGTTGTCCTCTTGCCTCGTCCGCTAAGCATTCAATAGCGGGCGGTCAGTCGTGCTTGGGCCTTCCATGCCCTGTACGTCCATGCGCTCCGACAGCATATGGCGAACCCGGCCGTTTCCCGCCTTGGTGGTGCGGCCCCGACTGACTGTCTCGATCTCGCGCACCTTCGGCGGGGTCGGAACGAATTCCTCGATCACCCCTCGAGCCGCTCGACCCGCTCTTCGGAGACGCGGACTGCTTCGACCATTTCCTGAAGCGCGATCTGATGCGCAGGGTGATCGAACAGTGCTCCTTCAGCCAGCGCAGATAGCGCATTGACCAGCCCTTTCCTGCGAGGATAGTTCCGTCCGTGCTTGAGCCTGAAGGTGCTCACATGCTGCCGGAGGACGCGAAGCGATGTGCTGCAAGTCGACCAAGCTCGATACCCAGGCCGCGCTGATCGACCGACTCTGGCCTGATTGCCTGATCAGGGTTCAATGCGTTGGAATCTGTTGGGGGGCCAGGCCGCTGGCCGCGAGCGGGCGGCCGGTGTTCTTCAGCTGCATTCCCGGCTACGAAGGCCAGCAGCGGAGCGTAGCCGCGATTGGAAGGCGACTTTCCCAGAAACGCCAGTCTGATGAAGGCAGCGGCACGACAGTCCGTTGGGGTACAATTTGACCGGCGGCCCTAAGCACCTTGGACAGTGATCGATATGAATTTAGCGCTTTCTCCTCTTCGACTGGCTTGGGGCTAGGAATCCACCCTTTAGCAGTTCCAGCGCGTCGAGCGCCTCTTCATCCAACAAATTTGTCAAAGCCACTCCACCCACTAGCAGCGGCGCGACGCGCCACTTCCGTACCGTTGACAGGAACCAGAATGCTGGTGCCGGCTTTGAACGTCGGCATCTTGTCGGCGCCCCCGCTGCGGTTCAGCACCAGGCAAAGCGGACCGTCAAACCCACGGGTGATGTCGTTGAGTGCCGGCGTGAACGAGCCCTTTTCCGTCAGAACATTGTCGAGACCGACCAACAGCAAGCCGTAGCCCTTGCGCGCCTCTTCGGCGATGATCTCGCCGGTGGCCTGGGATTCGGTGCGCGCGGTCAGATGCACCTTGTCGACCAGCGTGTCTTCGGTCCGTTTCACGGCTTCGGCGCTTTTCTGCGCACCCTTTTCGATTTCCTTCAGAGCGCGCTCCGCTCCTGTTGCGTCGGTCGGTCGGTCGACCCGGCCGTCTTTCAGATGAAGCAGGGTGGTAGGCATACCGCTGCCGCCGCCGACCAACCCAGCGAGAGAGGCCGTGAACTTGCCGATCTTGCTGTCATCGACCAGTACCAGCAGCCGCTCCAGCTTGGAGACGAAACCGTGTTCGTCAAGCGCCTCGCGATCGACGCGCTGCTTCTCGTCCTCGCTAACCGGCAGCCGGCCAAGCGCCCAGCGCAGCATCGGCGGCATGGCCAGCGTGGTGATGACAGCCGTGGTGACGATCATGGTGAACAGATTGTGCGACAGTATGTTCATCGACAGGCCGATACTGGCGACGATGACTTCTGTCGAGCCACGCGCATTCATCGCGCTGCCGACGGCGGTTGCTTCCTTGAACGACATGCGGGCGAACCTTCCGCCGATGAACGCGCCGCTGAACTTGCCGACGCTGGCGATGACGACGAGTGCCACCGTCAGCATGGCAAGTGTTGGATCGGCGAGCACGGTGAGGTCGGCCGAAAGCCCGGCCATGCCGAAGAAGATCGGCATGAATAGCGCGGTGATGACGCCGCGAAGCTGGCCCTCGATGTGGCTGGACAAGATCGGCGATTCCCCGACCAGGATGCCGGCGACAAAAGCACCTAGCACCGTAGGACCCCGATCAGATTGGTGATCAGCGCCATCACCCCCATGATGATCAGGATCGCGGTGATCACCGCATATTCGCTGCGGAAGACATCGTTGCTCCAACGGATCAAGGTGAACACCAGGCGGCGGCCGAGGGTGAAGGAGAACACCATGAATAGCGCCACTTCGGCGACGGTGGTCACCAGAGGCACCAACTCCAGTCTGCCATTGGTGGCGATGCCGAAGGTTACGGCGATAATCAGCCAGCCGATCGTGTCCTCGATGATCGCCGAGGAAATGATCACCTGGCCGAGGTTGCGGCGCATGAAGTTCATCTCGCGCACCACCATGGCGACGATCTTGACCGACGAGATCGACATTGCGGTGCCGAGGAACAGGCCGGCGACGACGCGTTGCGTCGGGTCGGGCAGCAAACTGTCCGGCAGGAACTGTGCCAGCGCGAAGCCGCAGATGAACGGAATGACGACACCGGTGACAGAGATGGAAAAACAGGCAGCGCCAACCCGGCGCACCAGCCGCAGATCCGTTTCCATGCCGGTCAGCAGAAGCAGCATGAGGATGCCGAGCTGCGAGACGGCATCGATCATACCCTTCTGTGCAGGGTCGCTTGAAAAGATCAGATGCTGCGCCGATGGCCACAGCCAGCCGAACAGCGAGGGACCGAGCAGGATGCTGCCGATCAGCTGGCCCATGATCGCCGGCTGGCCATAGCGCTGCATCACTTCGCCCAGGCCACGCCCGACCAGCAGCAGGAGAACGATTTCCGCGACGAAAGTGCCTTCGGCCGAGCCACCCATGCCAGACGCCTTGACGCCGGCGGTGGCCGCTTCCGCAGCCCAGTTAGCGGTCGCCACGACAAGGCCGAGCGCACAAACCAACAGCATCTTGACGATTGACCGTGTCGACGCCTGGGAATTCATGACGCTCCCGCCGCACATTGCGCTTGCCCAAACAACGCGCGACCGGGGATTTGCGTTGCCGCTCTAGCAGGCTGTTAAAGAATTCTGGCGCGGTTGTTTGGAGCGTGATTCACTGGTCTCTAGACGATTGGGGACCAGTGGATGCGCGGCTTAGACGAACGGACAGGCTCTCTGTTTTCGTATGTCGATCTTGAAGCGCGCGTTCGCCGCGACCATCCGCTGCGGGTGATACGGGAGGTCGTGAACGCGGCTGTTGTGGCGATGGACGGCGATTTTGCGGTGCTTTACCCGCCCGGGCTCGACCGTCCGTCGATCGCACTGGAACGATTGCTGCGTGCGATGCTGTTGCAGGCCTCTACGGCATTCGCTCGGAGCGTCAGTTGATGGAGCGGATGGAGTTTGATCTTCTGTTCCGCTGGTTCGTGGGGCTTGGTGTTGACGAGCCGGCCTGGGATCATTCGAGCTTCACCAAGAACCGGGATCGGCTGTTGGAGGGTGAGATCCCGGCAAAAGCGGCTTTTGGCGTCGGATCACTTCTCGGTCGACGGCACGCTGATCGAGCCTGGGCTTCGATCAAGAGCTTCTGCAGCAAAGACGGGGACGACAACGACCCGGATGGAGCGGGTCGTAACGCCGAGCGGGGCTTTCACAAGAAGCGCTCACGCCGGTCCGCCAATCGATCGCACAGCGTTGCGGGCCGGCGCTACATCGCCGGTGGGATATTGTGATTGACCCGGAAGAGGTTCTGGGGGTCGTATTTCCGCTTCTGGGTGGCGAGCCGCGAAAAGTTGTCACCGAACGTCGCCTTGAGGCGCGCTTCTCCCTCATCTTCCATCATGAAATTGGGGTAGGCGCCCGCGAGATTGTAAGGATGCACGGCCGCCCAGTAGGGGTCGGAACAAGAACCGTTCCCGCAGACACGCTAAGGTCGAACGAAGCGCGAACACGCGCATAGATCTGTAGATGAAGCCACCGGGCTGGTTGAAAGCTTCCGGCCGATGGCCAACCACTTCCCCTTGGAATTTAGTGTGCAGAGGGAGAAGGCGAGTGGGTAGAAGACGGCTTGTCAGTTCAAAGGAAGCGGCGATACTGCTGGGCATAGCGACGGACGAGGATAGTCTGATCCGTCACTTTACTCTGGACCCGGCAGATAGATTGGAATGCGAACTCCGCCGGCGACCGCAGAACAAGCTGGGCTTCGCCGTTCAACTCTGCACGATGCGACAAACAGGGCGGCTCTTGTGGGACAACGAGCAGCCACCTGCGGCTGTGATCAACTATCTTGCGGATCAGCTCGGTATCGACGCGCGCCTCTACGCCTTCTATGCGCATCGAATACAGACGCGTTTCGATCACAGCCGATCGTTGATGGCTTACCTCGGTCTCCGGACTGCATCTAGAGACGATCGCCGCGCCGCACTTGTGGCTGCAATCGATGCGGCGGCCAACGGCGATCACGGGTTGCCGATCGCGACAGCAGTCATTGCCGAGTTCCGGAAACGAAACGCACTCCTGCCTTCGCTGCATTCCATCGAGAAGATCGGCCTCGGCGGTCGCGCGATAGCTCGCCGACGGGCTGAGAAAGAACTTATCGAGGGTATCTCGCCTGATCGGCTTGCGTCATTGGACAGGTTGTTGGAGGTTGACCCGGCCCTCGGCCAGACGCGCTTTCATTGGCTGCGCTCGGCGCCAGAAGCGCCAGGTGCGTCAAACCTAGTCGGGCTGACAGAACGCATTGCCTTCCTGCGCAACCTGGAAATCGACGCGAAATTGCAGATGCGCATATCATCTGGACGGTGGGATCAGATGATCCGTGAGGGCAACGCCACACCGGCATGGCTGGCCAACGACTTCAATGCCAGCCGTCGACACGCGCTGATCGTGGCGCAGATTATCAAGCTCGGCCAGAAGCTCACTGACGATGCGGTGTCGATGTTCATCAAGCTGATAGGCCGGCTGTTCTCGCAAGCCAATAACCGCAAGAAGCAGCGGCACATGGACTGCAGGCCGGATACGGCCAAAGCGCTACGCATGTTCCTGGACACGATCACAGCCCTGCAGTCCGCGAACGATTATGGCCGCAACGCATTGGAGGTTCTCGATCAGGAAGTTGGATGGCACCGGTTGCTTCGGATGAAGCCTGAGCTTGGGTCGATGGTCGAGGACAACGAGGCGTCGCCTTTGACCTTGGCGGCCGAGCAATATGCGACCGTCAACAAGTACGCCGGTGCGTTCCTGCAGGCGTTCACATTCCGCTCAGCGCGCCGCCATGATCCCCTTCTTGCGGCGATTTCGCTGCTGAAACGGCTCTATGCCGAGAAGCGGCGGAGCCTTCCGGATCGCGTCCCGGTCACCCACCTCAGCCAAGCTGATCGACGGCTAATTCTCGGGCAGGACAAGCCCGATCGCCGTCTCTATGAGATTGCAACGCTCGCGGCTCTGCGAGACCGGCTTAGATCTGCGGACATTTGGGTCGATGGCAGCCGATCCTTCCGACCGATCGACGAGCACCTGATGCCGCGGTCAACGTTCACCACCATGAAGGAGGAGGACCGCCTCGGGCTGGGCGTCCAAGGTGACGGCGCGCAGTGGCTTGCCGAAGCGCGTCAGATGCTCGACTTCAACCTGAAGCGCCTCGCGCGCAGAGCACGGTCCGGAAAGCTCGAAGGTGTTCGTCTTGAAGCCGGCACGTTGATCGTGACGCCAACGGCTGGCGAGGTTCCGGCGGCGGCCGAGGAACTGAACGCCGAGATCAGCGAGCTTTATCCGTTGGTCGAGGTGCCGGACCTTCTGCGGGATGTGCACGAATGGACCGGCTTTGCGGACTGCTTCACGCATGTTCGCACGGGTGACACTCCGAGGAATGTCTCGGCCATGCTGGCCGGCGTGCTGGCCGATGCGACCAACCTCGGTCCGAAGCGAATGGCGAGCGCGTCCAAAGGAATCAGCGCTCACCAGATCGGCTGGATGCGCACGTTCCACGCTCGGTCGGAGACCTATCGCGCGGCGCAAGCATGTATCACCGATGCACACACCCGCCATCCGCATTCTCGACTGTGGGGCAACGGAACAACCTCATCGTCCGATGGCCAATTCTTCCGCGCGAGCGATCGAGCCGCAAAGCGCGGCGACATCAATTTGCATTACGGCAGCGAACCCGGATCGAAATTCTACAGCCATCTTTCCGATCAGGATGGCTACTTCAGCATTCTGCCCATCAGCCCGACCGAAAGCGAGGCGGCCTACGTGCTCGATGGGCTATTCGATCAGGACACGGTCCTCGAGATCCAGGAACACTTTACCGATACGGGCGGCGCGAGCGATCACGTCTTTGGGCTATTCGCCCTGATCGGCAAGCGGTTCGCACCGCGACTGCGCAATCTCAAAGATCGGAAGTTCCACACATTCGAGAAAGGCGACGCATATCCGGCGCTGTCGAACCACATCGGGGCGCCGATCAACACCACTTTGATTCTCGACCATTGGGACGATCTGCTCCATCTGGCGGCGTCGATCACGACGCGATCCGTGGTGCCGTCTACGATCCTGAAGAAGCTGTCCGCATCTCCGAAGGAAAGCCAGCTCGCAAGGGCGCTACGGGAACTCGGTCGGATCGAGCGATCGCTGTTCATGATCGAATGGTACTCAAGTCCGATATTGCGTCGGCGCTGCCAAGCCGGCCTCAACAAGGGCGAAGCTGCGCATAAACTGAAGCGCGCTGTCTTCTTCCACGAGCGCGGCGAAATCCGCGACCGATCATTCGAAAGCCAGGCGTTCCGCGCCTCCGGCCTCAATCTCGTCGTTAGCGCGATCCTGCATTGGAATACGGTCTATATCGAACGGGCCGTCACCCACTTGCGCAAAATGCACCGCGAGATTCCGGATCATCTGCTCAAGCACGTCTCGCCGCTGAGCTGGGAACACATCAATCTGACCGGCATCTACACCTGGGATGCAGAACATCAGATGCCTGAAGGCTTCCGGTCGCTCAGACTTCCGGCTCGGTTACGCCACGCCGCATGACGTTCATGCTCCGTTCGACCTTAGCGTGTCGCTGGGAACAGTTCTTGTTCCGACCCCGAGGTCGAAAATTTGCTCGGTCGCGACATGGAACAACACGTGGCCGGTCTGGTAGGCACGCAAGGCGTCAGCATAAGCAAAGCGCGATTCATGGCGCGCCAGGTAGATGAGTTCCCAAGGTTTGCCACTCTTGGCAACCGCAGCGATCATCGGCAGGAGCGGTGTGATGCCAATACCGCCAGCAACGAAGAGATAGCCCTCAGCATCTTGTAGGCTGAAGGCGTGACGCGGTCCGACGGCAGGCAATACAACGCCAGACAGTGCGTTATCGTGCATCCAGACAGAACCGCCGCGCCCCCCGGTTTGTTTGAGGACAGCAATTCGCCACTCTGTTGCGTCTTCAGGATCGCCAAGGAGCGAATAGCAGCGCCCCTGCGATCCGTCACCCAGCGGCAAGATCAATTCGACATGCGCCCCAGGGCGCCAGGACGGCAAGGAAGCGCCCCCGACCCTTTGCAAGCGGAACTCCTCGATGCCTTCGCCGACGGTGCGTCGTGCGGTCACCTCAAGTGCCAGCGAGATGGCGGTTGAGTCCTTGCCTGCCGGTCGCATTTGAAAAATCTGATTCATGGCAAACTGCCTGTTCAACTGGCCGCGGCTCGATAGCGGTCGATCAACCAACCGTAGAATTGGGCGATCACCTGCTCTTTGGGAGACAAACGGCGCCGCGCCGCAAAGCGCGCGAGCGCAAGCCCGCCTGAGTCCGACTCCAGGCGAAAAGGTCCTCCTCCAGCACTGGACCAAGATCGCTCTTCTCCATCGCGGCGATCTCCGTAAATTTCTCGCCGTCGCGGGTAGATTGGGGGAACAACCAGGAAACGCCGAGCGACGATTTCTGCGGTCCAAGTGGAAGCCACATGAAATACTTAACTTTGTCTGGCATTGTGACAATCAATAGGTTGGGAAGAATGGTTATGTAGTTCATTCGTGACCGTTCCGCCTCTCTGTAAGATCCGGCAGAAGCGGATGCAGGGCCTTGCCGGTGCGAGTCGGTGCTCCATCGAGCACCGCGCTGTTCAACTCATAGGCGACAATGCCACGTCCCGGATCGGAAAAGGGCGTAGCCTCATCTATGCAGCTTTCAGGCGTTGGATAGAAATCGCACCAGGTACCGCTATGCAAATGTGTGCAGTGATAGCATTCGTCGCCGTAGATCTTCCAATCCCATTCATAGGGCATCATCTCAAGCGATGTTGCTGCAGAAAGCTCCGAGATGCGAAAGTTCACAAGCTGCTTGGAGAGGTGAGCGAGACGATCGCCAATTGGCGCCAAGGACTCGTTGAAGGTGAT
This sequence comes from Mesorhizobium sp. AR02, assembly GCF_024746835.1. NCBI lineage: Bacteria > Pseudomonadati > Pseudomonadota > Alphaproteobacteria > Hyphomicrobiales > Phyllobacteriaceae > Mesorhizobium > Mesorhizobium sp. AR02. The sequence continues at coordinate 21,867 of NZ_CP080532.1, forward strand.
GAAAATGAAACCTTCCCAGACTTCACTCCTGATCCGCGGCAGGCAAACTCCATTCTTGTCGAAATCCTCGACGTCATTAAGCGCTGGGGCAGAGAGGAGATGACCTTCCAGATCATAAACCCAGGAATGAAGAGGACACCTGATGCGCCTGACGTTGCCATGCCCCTCCAGCAAAAGCATGCTTCGATGCTGGCAAACGTTGGTCATCACATGAACGGCGCCCGAACCATGCCGAACAGCGAACAGCGGTTCGTTGCCTACGGTTACGGTGAAAAAATCGCCAGGCTTCGGAATGTCCGTCGCACGACCGATGCAGAACCATTCCTTTTCCCAGACAGCCTTGAACTCGAAATTGTAGAATTCGCTCGAGACAAAACAGTCGGCGGGCAATGAATGGGAGGGCACCGCAGCCCCGTTCGGCAACTCGAATTCGAACAAGGGGATAGGGCAATTGGTCGCGAGCGATGTATTTTTATCGAGCATCTTCGTTCTCTTCCTGAGGGGCCATCGGAAAGATTGCCCAGTGGACGAACGAGATATTTAGCGACCTTTCTGGTTGCGAAAACCGCTAAAAACACAAAGCCTGTCCTCAGCAAAACCTAGAAGACGCCCCGCGGGTCCGCCACCCTCGCCAGATTTCAGGAGGGTGTCACGAAACCGCTGCGGATTCCTCTGGGTGGGGCGCGCTCAATTCATGGCGCGATTGCGATTCATGACGCATAAGCCAACGCTCGACCGAGCGGATGATCGTGATCAACAGCAGATTGATAATCAGGTACAATACCCCGGCAATTGCGAAAATTTCGAAAATTGCGAACGTCTGGCTCATGAGCCGCTTCGCATAGCCGGTGATTTCAAGCACAGTGATTGTAGATGCCAGGCTAGTTCCCTTGACCACAAGAATGAGCTCATTTCCATAGGCCGGGAGCGCTTGGCGGATCGCGAGCGGGAATTCGATGCGACGGAAACGCAGCATGCGCGACATGCCGCACGCCTGAGCCGCCTCGACGAGACCGACTGGGACGGACCTCAATCCTCCGCGTAGAATCTCGGATGTGTAGGCCGCCGTGTTCAGCGCAAGCGCCAGGACGGCGCAGCGCGATCCGTCGCTGATCACCCACCACAAAGCCGCGTTGTCCTTGATCAGGGAAAGCTGGCCAAGCCCGTAATAGAACAGGAAAATCTGCACCAGAAGCGGAGTCCCGCGAAAGACATTGCTGTAATATTTTGCAAAGCCTGACAGGAAACGGTTCGACGACAGCCGCATCAGCGCCAGGCCGAGGCCCAGATTGAAGCCGATCAGCACCGAAATGAATGTCAACGCCGCCGTGACCCACAGACCCCTGAGCAGAACGGGAACGGCAAGCTGGATAAGATCCATCATACTACTTTCTCGTCCGCAGCCTGAGCAGGCGTTCGATCCCGTCGAACCCAGCCTGGCTGACAAGCGTGATGACCAGATAAACCACAGCCGCGATCAGGTAGAAGATGAACGGATGGCGGGTGGAGTTCGCGCCGATAAATGAGATGCGCATCAGTTCCTGCAGGCCAACCACCGAGACCAGGGCCGTGTCCTTGATCGTGGTCTGCCATACGTTGTTGATGCCGGGAACCGCGATGCGCAGCATTTGCGGCGCGATGATGCGGCGAAAGATGCGGCCGCCTGACAGCCCGAGCGCGCGCGCGGCCTCGATATGCCCATCGGGGATCGCGCCAAGGGCCCCGCGCACGACCTCGGTTGAATAGGCGCCGGAGATCGCGCCGATGGCGATGACCGCGATGACGAACGCATAGCCGCTCTCCGCGACACCGCCATAGCCGAACGCGGTCACGACCTTGGTCACGAATTCAACTGAACTGAAAAACAAGAGGTATATGATGAGCAGTTCGGGCACGCCGCGCACCAGCGACGTATAGGCATCCACAAGCAACGAAAGCGGGAATATCCGGGCCCATTTGATCAGGCCACAGACAATGCCGATCACCAGCCCGGCCGCCATGCTGACGAGACCCACAAGGATCGTTATGGACGCGCCACGCAGGATGGCGGTCACCCAACCCGCTTCCCAAACCTGCCAGAGACCGAATTCCATCTGAGTTGCCCTAGTCTGTCGTGCCAATGAGACGCATGCGCCCGGCTGTCCGGGCGCATGCGCGAATTCCAAGGCGTTATTTGCAGGGCCGGGAAATGTCCGTCTTGAACCATTTCTGGCTGGCCTTGCCGACCGAGCCGTCCGCGATCAGTTCGCAAAGCGCCTTGTCTATCTTGGCCTTGAGCCCAGTGTTGTCCTGCGCGATGCCGACGCCGATGCCTTCGCCAAGCGTGGGATCGAAGGTGCTCTGGATCTTGACGCCAACCAGCTGGAAGTTCTTCCCATCCGGCTTGTCCAGGAAGTCCTGCAATGCGGATTGATCCGCAAAAGCTGTGTCGATACGGCCGCTCGCAAGGTCGATCTGCATTTGGTCGAGCGTATCGTATGTTTTCAGGTCGGCGTTTGGCGCCCGCTTCTCAAGAAAATGCGCGTGGGTGGTGCCGGCCTGCACGCCGACCTTCTTGCCATCGAGCGATTTCAGCAGCGTGTCGACGTCGGTGATGCCGGCGAGATCCGAGCCCTTCGCAGCGATGAACATGTTGGCCAGTTCGGCGTATCCGACGCTGAAATTGATCTCCTTCTTGCGGTCAGCGGTGATCGACATGCCCGAGATGATGACGTCGAAGCGCTTGGCCTTCAGTGCCGGAATGAGGCCGTCGAAGGCCTGCACGACGAAATGGCACGTCACTGCGAGTTTGGTGCAGAGCAACGCGCCGACATCGGCGTCGAAACCGGTGACGTTGCCATTGGCGTCGGACATGCTCCATGGCGGGTAGGCGCCTTCCGTTCCGATGGACAACTCGCCTTCGGCCGCCAATGCGCTTCCCATGCTTCCCGCGAGACATACGAGCAGCGTCAAGACTTTCAATTTCATATCAGTTCCCCTTGTTGTTGGTCTTCATTGCCGTTGTCCGGTGCGAACCGGACGCTTCGAGAATGCGGGCTTCCCTCACAGTGTCCGTGCCAGGAATTGGCGCAGACGCTCCGAGCGCGGGCTGCCGAACAGCTCCGCTGGCGCACCCTCTTCCTCCACCTTTCCCTGGTGGAGAAACAGAACCTTGTGGGAGACCTCGCGCGCGAACTGCATCTCATGCGTCACGAGGATCATGGTGTTGCCTTCCTCCGCCAGTTGACGGATCACCCGGAGCACCTCGCCGACCAGTTCGGGGTCGAGCGCCGATGTCGGTTCGTCGAAGAGGATGACTTTGGGACGCATCGCCAGCGTGCGGGCGATCGCGGCGCGTTGCTGTTGGCCGCCTGACAACTGGCCCGGATAGTGGGCGTGCTTGTCGGCGAGCCCGACCTTCTTCAACAAGGCGTGCGCATGGTCGACGGCCTTGTCGCGAGGCTCCTTCAACACATGCCGGGGCGCCTCGACGATGTTTTCCACCACCGTCATGTGCGGCCACAGATTGAAGTTCTGGAAAACCATGCCGACGCGGGCGCGAATCCGTTCGACCTGAGCCATATCGGCCGCTCCAAGACGGCCGTTCGCCAACGGTTTCATCTTGATGACCTCGCCGTCGATGGCGACCTTGCCCCCATCCGGCTGTTCCAGAAGGTTGATGCAACGCAGGAACGTGCTCTTGCCGGAGCCGGACGAGCCGATCATGGAAATGACTTCGCCGGCATGGGCGGTGAGGTTGACGCCCTTCAGCACCAGAAGCGAGCCGAAGCTCTTGTGCAGCTCGTCGATCTGCACGGCCGGCGTTGTGATCTTCGCCTCTTCAGCGGGCGCCGTATCCGCCACCACGGCGGCAACGGTTGGCCGCGTCTGTTCGCTGCCGATGGCCGCGTCCTGGGTTACCTCGACAGTCGCTAGATCCGCCAGCGCACGGTCGAAATAGCGCAGGCTGCTGGACAGGCAGGTGCGTTGCCAGTCCGGGTCATCCGGAAGGAAGGCAGCGCGCAGCGTGTCCCGGATCCGCTTGCCCAGCGGCGATTCGATCTTGCCGAAAAGGTGCAGCCAGTTGTCTGCCTGTACCGCCTCCATGACAGCAGGCCCGTCCAGCGTTCCGCATTCGACGACAAGGGGCAGCACGCGCGCGCTCGGCATTGCCTTTCGGACGGCGTCGGAGACATAGCCGGTCGCCGTGGCGGCGATGCCGGTGCCCGTCTTGGCGCCCGGGCCTGTGATGACTGTCGCAAGGGCTGGGCCGAAGATGGATTTGCCCCATGCAAGGCCGGAGTGCTCCGAACTGGCGACCGAAAGCAGAGCCGGATAACCGTAAGGCCCTGCTCCGGTATGCAGGTCGAAGACGATGACCTCGCGTGCCGCGCCGGCAAAGGTCTTCAGGATTTCGTTCAATGTGCGGTTCGACCAGACCGGGCCACCACCGCCGTAGAACATGCCGTCGGCGAACTCATACTGGCCGGCCTCGACGATCGCCGCCAGCCCGCCATGCCCAAGCCTCTTGCGCGCAACGGCGAGCTTCTCGTCGGCCGCTACGCGGTCCGGCCCTTCCCATTCTCGATAGGCCACGGCGTCGTGCAGGCCCGCATAGCCATTGTTGACCGGAGTGCTCGAAGACCAGTCGATGAAGTTGCGGTTAAGGTCGACATTGTCCTCGTTGACGCGCCGCGACCATGCCGTGCCCCAGGGATTGATGAGGTGGATGGCAAGGATCGCCGTGTCGCCGGGCAGGCGCCGCAGGTTCCTCTGGCCGAGCCAGGCGGTCTGGCAGGTCGAGCCGAACGGGCCCTCGACACCATGCGTGCCGGAGATGAGCACGATCAGCTTGCGCGCATCGCGGCGGCCAAGCAGCGCCACATCGGTCGCCAGCGTCTCGCCATCCGGGCCGTTCAGCGGATGAACATATTCAGACAGTTCCGCGCCCGCCCGCTCAGCGGCGTCGCGAAATCCTTGGCGCAGGGTGGCGAAATCACAGCCGTAGGCTGGTGCTGGCTCATGGCGCATCGTAGATCCCACTGGACCGCTGGCGGTTGCGGTCAATCCGTTCATTCCTTGTCGTTCCACCGTGGGGCTATTCATCGTTGTGATCGCTCGCGTTCTGAGGTGGCAATCGGCGCTCCTTACCGGAAAGGAGCGGCCTTGAGGACCGGACGAACCAGGCGTTACAGGGAAGCACCTTGTCGGGGTTCATGATCGACTGATCGTCCAGCGCAAGTTTCACCCGCTCCATCACGGCGAGCTTCGTCGGGTCAGCCGTCGCCAGCAGCGAATGGATGCGCTTGGACCCAACACCGTGCTCCGCCGAAAAGGACCCGCCGATCTCCCGCAATTGGTGGTACAGGACACCCTCGACAGCCTCCGCCATGTCAGGCGCCAGCGGACCCTGACGGTTGAGGATGATATGCAGGTTCCCATCGGCCAAATGCCCGAAGACATAGGGCGCCAGACCCGGTTCGATCGCGGCGAGCCCGGGCAGGATTCTGTCGAGATAGGCCGGAATTTCCGACAGAGGCACCGAAACGTCGAAGGAAGGCGCATTGGGATGGGCGCGATAGAGCACGCCAGTGTCCTCGCGCAACCGCCACAGGTCGTCCTCTTGCCGCCGCGAGCCGGCGATGATGCCGGTGGCTTCGGGATAGCGCTCCATCACTTCCGAATAGATCCGCTCGAAATCCTCGCGCAGCGCCTCTTCGCGCGCGCCGCCAAGCGACAGCAGCAGGAACAGCGGCTGGTCGAGCGGCACGCCGGGTTCGGACCATTCATGCGCGGCGGCGGCCAGGCTGAAATACGAGGTCCACATCGCCTCCGCCGCGCCCAGATGCCCGGCATCCGATTCAAGTGCCAGGCGAATGGTTTGTAGAGCCGCTTCGACAGACGGCAGCCCGAAAAGCGCGGTGGCGGTGGCTCGCGGCGAAGGGTCGAGCTTGACGACCACGCGGGTGACGATGCCAAGCGTGCCCTCGGCGCCGATGAAGAGATGCTTCAGATCGTAACCGGCGGAATTCTTCACCACCCGCGTCAGATCGGAGTAGACGGACCCATCGGCAAGCACGGCCTCGAGCCCGAGGACACGATGGCGCATGACGCCGTGGCGAAAGGCCATCACGCCCCCGGCATTGGTGGACACCATGCCGCCGATCGTCGCCGAACCGCGCGCGGCAAGGTCGATGCCCGGTTCCAGCCGGTGTTCGAGCGCGGCCGTCCGCAGCGCTTCGAGGGTGACGCCGGCGCCGACCACGGCCACGCGTTCGAGCGGATCGAGCCGCTCGATGCGATTCATGCGTAGCAGGGAAAGAACGATCTCGCCCGGCCGCGAAACGCTGCCGCCGACCAGACCGGTCTTCCCGCCTTGCGGCACGATGGGAATCTCGTTCTGGCGGCAGATGCGCACCACCGCCGCGACCTCGTCGGTCGATGAAGGCGCAACGACGATGCCGGCGCCGCGAGCCGTCCCGTTCGAACCAAGGTCGATCGCCCACGCATCATCACCGGTGCGGACATTCGGTGCGCCAACGACATCGCGGATCGCGTCGACAACCGGCAACGGCACCGCTTGCTCGATCCAGTTCGTTTGCCTAGGAGACGCGAGGCCGCTCATCGCCCCGCCAATCCCCGAAGCGCTGCGATCAGCCGATCGTTGTCAGCCCGCAAGCCGATGGTGGCGCGCAGATAGTGCTCGTAGCCGGCTTCACGCCACGCTTTGACCATGATCCCCTGCTTCAGGAGACCGGCGGCAAGGCTGGAGCTGTCGCCCTTGCAGTCGAAGAACAGAAAGTTTGTTTGCGACTGGGCAACCGCGAAGCCGAGGCCGGCAAGTGCGGCGGCGGTGCGCACGCGCTCGGCCCTGACGCGGCCCGCCGACGCCTTCATCCAGCTCTCGTCAGCGAGTGCCGCGATGGCGGCGGTCTGCGCCGCCGCATTGACGTTGAACGGCGTCTTGGCGGCCGCGATCACCCTTGCCAGTTCGAGGCCGGAACAGACGGCATAGCCAACGCGCAGTCCCGCCAGGCCATAGGCCTTCGAGAATGTCCGCAGCACCACATGGTCGATCCCGCTGTCGCGCAGGACTTCGATGCCGTCGGGCGCGCCGGGATCGGCGAATTCGAAATAGGCCTCGTCCAGGACAAGAAGCGTGCCGGGCCGCACGGCGCCGATCAGTCGATGCAGGCTGGGATGGTCGAGACCCGGCCCGACCGGATTCCATGGCGAGGATATGAAAACGATCCGTGGTCCGGCGGCGATCGCCGTTTCGAGAGCGGCAAGATCGAACCCCAGTTCGGGTGTCATCGCAATCTTGACGACATCGGCACCCGCCGCCAGCGGCTCTATCTCATGCAGGCCGAAGCTCGGCACCGTCGTGACGACCGATGCGCCCGGCACCAGGACGGCGCGCGAGATGGCGGCGATCATCTCCTCGGAACCATTGCCGGCAACGATCAGGTGCGGATCGACCGCCAGTTTTTCGCCAAGTGCTGCCCGCAGCGCCGTGCAGGCCGGATCGGCATAGCGCCATGGCTCGAAGGACGAGGAGGCCAATGCGGCCATGACGACGGGAGAACACCCATCCGGGTTCTCGTTGCTGGCCAGCCGCGCGATGTCGTGGCGGCCACTCAGCGCCCGCGCCATCGCGATGTTCATGCCGGCATTGTAGGGCGGCAAGGCGGCGATATGCGGATTGAGCGGCAGGCTCGACGCTGGTTTGACCGACTGTTCCAAATCTCGACTTCCGTTTCCCCGCGCCCACGCGCGGCATCACAATCTTGTCAAATATCCAGGACGACTGATCCGCGCGGCTTGGAACAGCACAGCAGCACGTCGCCTGCCCCAAGCTCATCCAGCGGTTCCTCGAAATAGGTGACGTCGCCCAAGATCAGCCGCGACTTGCATGTGCCGCAGATGCCGGCCCGGCAGCTGAACTCCGGCAACAGACCCTGGTTCTCGGCGAAGTCGAGCAACGATGCGGCCGAGCCATCCCAGACGGCCGTCAGGCCCGACTTCCGGAATTCCACGATTGTCGCCTCCCCCGCCGGCTCGATCCTTGCCGGCTGTGCCGGCACCACGGGAGCTCGCACGGCATCGGGCTCAAGCACCGTCGCCGGGCCGAAGAATTCGTAGGCAATGCGATGCTTCGGCACGCCAAGCTCGCGTAGCAGGGCGTAGACCGCGTGCATGAACGGCTGTGGGCCACAGAGGTAGAAATCATAGTCATCGATCGGCAGCAGGCGCTGCAGCACCTCGCGCGAAATCATGCCTTCGCTGTGGAAGCGCTGCTCGGCTTTGTCGCGCTCGGACGGGAACCGGTAGCAGTAGTGCGCGGTCAAGCCGGGCCGGGTCGTGACCAGGCCGGTCACCTCGTCGCGCAAGGCATGCACACCCCCGTTTTCGCAAGCGTGGATGAAGACGGCTCGGCGATCCGGCATCGAAGCCAGCGCATGCAGCATCGACACCATCGGCGTCAGCCCGACACCGCCGCTGAGCAGCACGACTGGACGGTTGCTGCCCTTGTCGAGCACGAAATCGCCGCGCGGCCCTTCCGCCTGAAGCACATCGCCGACCTCGATCCGGTCATGCAGGAAGCACGAGCTTACCCCGTCGGGCAGCCCCGGCGCGGGTGCTGCTTCGCGCTTCACGCTGATCCGATAGCGAGTGCTGTCGGGGGAACAGGAGACGCTGTAGTTGCGCAGCACATATCCTTTTTCGCCGGCTGCCTCCCGGGCTATCGGTATCCGGAACACCAGGAACTGGCCCGGCTGGAAGTCGCGCCAGTCCTGTGGATTGACCGGCTCGAGATGGAACGACGTGATGACGGCGCTTTCGCGCACCTTCGCGACCACTTTCAGGTCGCGAAACCCGCTTCTTGCGATGGTGTCGCGAGCGGTGAATGCGTTCATTCGGCAGCCGCCAATTGCTGGCTCTCGCTGGCGATCAGCTTGGCCAGGTTGCGGCGAAAGCGCAGCGGTCCGACATCGATCTTGAGATCGAGATTGGGCGTGCGCTTGTTGGCCATGCCTTTGTGCACGGCATTGAGCACGGTGCGGTCCTCGTCAAAGGCGCCGCGCACGGAGGTGGCGAACTGACGCGAAACCTCCAGGTCGTCGGGGGCGAAATTGCGCATCTGGAACCAGTAATATTTCGTCTGGTTCTCATCGACCGGCGTCATGAAGTTGTAGCTGTCCATGAGGAACACGTCCTCGTGGAGCGGCTTGCCCTCGCCGCCGGTGCGGGCCGGCACGAAGATCGCCTTGATGATGGCGTTGGAGGGATAGCGCACCTCGTAGTGCTGCTTGCGGTCGCAATTGCCGGAGAATTTGAGGAAAGGCGCATAGAAAGGCGCCGGCGCGGCATCAACCACCCAGCGCCACACGGTCACGCCGTTCGCGCCCACGGTGGTTTCGAGAGGCGCGTCCTCCATCGCCTGAACGCCACCGAAGGAGGACTGGTGGACCCACGACACATGCGAAGGGTCAAGCAAGTTGTCGGTCATGTAAAGGTAGTTGCAATCGAGCGCCATGGACTCGCCGCGATTGACGCCCCATGCCGGATCGCCCCAGTGGTCCACCTCGAAAATGAGAGCAGGATCGGCCTTTTCTGCTTCGCCCATCCATATCCAGAGCAGTCCGTAACGTTCGGCAATCGGATAGGAACGAACGCATGCAACATGCGGTATCTTTTCAGCACCGGGCACTCGCGTGCAGGTTCCAGTGCTGTCAAAAGTCAGGCCGTGATAGCCGCATTCGACCGTGTCGCCCTTGATGCGGCCCATGGACAGCGGCAACTTGCGGTGCGGACAGGCATCCTCGAGCGCCGCCACCACGCCATCGGTTCGGCGATAAAGGACAATATCCTCGCCAAGAATCCGGGTCGGCACCAACCTGTCGGCGACCTCATTATCCCATGCGGCAACGTACCAGCAGTTTCTAAGAAACACGGCGTCCTCCCGAGCTTGTGAAGCTCAAACTGATTAGCTTGAGGACGCTGGACAAAATAGGGCTTGTATCTGTGTTCTATTTTAGCAAAGCTAAATCAAGCTGACCCCAAGGATCATTCCCCAGGTGAAGAAAACGCCCCCTTTGCGTGCGATACAGGCCTTCGAGGCTTTCGGAAGGCTTGGCACCGTGACAGCCGCGGCGAACGAACTCGGGGTTTCAGTTGGCGCGGTCAGCCAACAAATTCGCAAGATCGAAGATGCCTTAAAAGCGAGTCTTCTGGAACGGCGCGGGAGAACCGTAACTCTTACGGCATTGGGCCGCATTTATCACACAGCCGTTTCGGTCGGGTTCGACCATATTCGAGAGGCCCACGATGTCATTGAGCGGGCCAAATCAGCAGACACACTGACGATCTCGTGCCTGCCATCACTTGCCAGTAAATGGATAGCGCCACAGCTTCTGGATTGGCAGATTGGCAACCCCGGCGCGACGGTGCGTCTTATTGGTTCCGAACAGGAGCCGCGTTTCGGAGACGATCAAGCGGATTTCCGTATCTCATACGGCACCAAGATCCACAACTTCGACCATTACACGGAACTGTTTACGGATTTCGTAGTTCCGGCCTGCGCGCCAGGTCTGCTTGCCCGGAACCCACTTGAGAAGGCTTCGGACATTCTCGATTTTCCTCTATTGGGCGTAGAATGGGCAAGTGATCACCGTTCGCCGCCAAGCTGGGCGGAATGGGCTGCAAGCATTGGAGCGTCGTATCGGAGGAAGTCCGGCGAAGTGGCCTTCTCGTTGTCGAGCGCCGCAATCGATGCGGCGGTCAATGAACGAGGCTTTGTGCTGGCGCAGTTATCAATGGCCGCCGATGACATTGCATCCGGCCGGCTCATCGTACCCTTCGACCAGCGGCTAAGGTTGGCCGAGGCATATTTCCTCGCTTGGGATCGTGCTGTCCTCACGAAGCCGTTCGGCCCAGAGCTTCGATCCTGGATCGTGTCGATTTCCAAACGACTTGGCCTCGTCAGTACCGCGGGTGCCGGTCAACCGGCTGGAGAAGCCAGAACTCGCTAACGGCCACAATATCAAAACCAACCATGTCAGCGCAGTCAACAAATCGGCGCCTCCTCCCGAATAGGTGACGGTGGGCGCCGGCCGTATCGGCGAACACGCACTCAGCCAAGCACGAAGCGCGCGATGATGTTGCGCTGGACTTCGGAGGAACCTTCATAGATGCGGAAGACACGAGCATCGCGAGCGTAGCGTTCGAGCGGCAGGTCGCGAGTATATCCATAGCCGCCATGAATCTGGATCGCCTTGTCGGTGACGCGGCCGACCATTTCCGAAGCGAAAAGCTTCGCCATCGAGGACTCGCGCGAATAGCGCTCGCCTGCCTCGCGCTTGCGTGCGGCGGCCATGCCGAGAAGGCGCGATGCCTCGATGTCGGTCGCCATGTCTGCGAGCATCCATTGCAAGCCCTGGAAATCGGCGATCGGTGTCCCGCCAACCCTGCGTTGCTTGGCCCACTCGACCGAGGCGCCGAATGCTGCTTGTGCCATGCCGACGGCGCAGGCCGCAATCTCGACGCGGCCGCCGTCGAGAACCTTTAGAGCCGTCCGGAAACCCGAGCCCTCCGCCCCGAGCTTGTTTTCTTCCGGAACAAGACAGTCGAGGGAAACCTCGAACACATGGCCGCCGCGCAGACCCATCGTGCGCTCGGGCGAAGCCGTTCTGACACCCCCTGCCTTCCGGTCGACGACGAACGCGGAGATGCCGCGCGCGCCCGCCGTCGGATCGGTCTTGGCATAGACGACGATGAAGTCGGCCTCGCCGGCATTGGAGATGAAGTGTTTGGTCCCGGTAATGCGATAGCCGTCGCCCTCGCGCACGGCTCGAGTGGTCATGTCGGCAGGGTTGGAGCCTGCGCCGGGCTCGGTCAGGGCGAAGGCGCCGAGGCATTTGCCGGCCGCGCCGGTCAGATAGCGATCGCGCTGGGCTTCGTCGCCGCCATAAAGGATCGAATCCGTGGCCAGCCAGTGGGCCGTGATCATCGAGGCGGTGGAGCCACAGGCGCCGGCAATCAGCGCCACAGCATCAAACAGCGCGGTCGGGCGCAGGCCGAGACCGCCATAGGCTTCAGGGATGTTCAGGCCCATCAGTCCCATGTTGGCGAGGCTGTCGAGGTGGCACGTCGCGGACCGTCCGGTTTCGTCGATTTCGGCTGCCGCCGGCGCCAGGATCTCGGTGCAATAGCGCCGGATTGCTTCGATCAAAGCGAGATCGTCGTCATTGTGACTTGCCATGATCAGTTCTCCCTGCCGAGTTCGGCGAGGATATCCGGGCGATCCGCGTTGAGCCCCGGCGCCGGTGCTATACCGCCGCGCACAACGCCACTGAAACGGGCCGGCTGTTCGGGTACCCGCATAGCCCCGAGCAGCGGATGGCTTGTATCCTGCAACAGCCCGCGCGTTTCAGCATGTGGTGAAGTCAGCGCCTGCGCGATATCCTGGATTTCGGCGGCGGGCACGCCGGCGGCAACCAGTGCCATGACTGCCTCCGACACTGTAAGTGCGGACGACCAGCCTTCGATGGCGGCCCGCAACGCCGGCTCGTTGGCCAGTCGGTCCGAGTCGCTGCGGAAACGTTCGTCACCGGTCAGGTCTGGCCGTCCAATATGCTGCGCCAAAATGCCGAACAGCTTGTTGTTGAGCACGGCGAGCACGAACATGCCGTCGCGCGCCTGGAACGCACCGAAGGGCGCCGAAAGCGCGTGTCGATTGCCGACGCGATGCGGTGCTTCACCAGATGCGAGATAACGCGCCACGACAAGCGGCTGGATTGCGATCATGGCGTCGAACATGGCGAGGTCGATATGCCGGCCAGTGCCGGTGCGTTGCCGCTCGACCAGCGCGGCCAGAATCGACCACGAGCCGAACAGGCCTGCGATCACGTCGGCGATGGATTCGCCGACCAGTGTCGGCGGCCCGTCCGGCGATCCGGTCACCGACATGATCCCGCTCATCGCCTGTAGGACAATGTCATAGGCCGGCCGCGCCGCGAGCGCGCCTTCCTGGCCGAAACCGGAGATTGAGGCATAGACGAGCTTCGGATTGATTTGCGACAGTTTTTCCCAGCCGATGCCAAGTTTCTGGGCGACGCCGGGGCGGAAATTCTCCACCACCACGTCCGACTTCGCCGCCAAAGCCTGTGCGATGGCGAGATCGTCCGGCTGGGCCAAATCCAGCGCGATGCTGCGCTTGCCACGGTTGATGGCGAGAAACAGCGCGCTCTCGCCTTCAATGAAGGGACCAACGTGGCGATAATCGTCGCCTGCAGGCGGCTCCACCTTGATAACGTCGGCGCCAAGGTCGGCCAGTAGTGCGGTGCAGTACGGGCCGGCAAGGACGCGGGTGAAATCCAGCACACGCATCCCGGCCAGAGGGCGGTTCCAGCTCATTGCCATTTCCATGCCTGCTGTTCGTTCGTTCCAGGATCAAAAAGCGCGGTCCATCTCATGGGCCGGTGCCGCGGCAAAATGGCGGACGGATAAAAGCCGTCATCGTCGCAAGCCGGGCGTTGCACCATATGTATAGACATATCGAAGGCTAAGGCAAGGACCTACCAAGGAAAAGCGAGCGCTACGGCGATCTTTGCGAAACCGTGACGCCATTGCTCAAAAATTCCGCGCCGGTGATGAAGGAACTGCCCGCCACTTGGTACGGGCTCCAGGGCGCATATCGCAGAAGCAACCGCGCACGCGCCGGCTTGCCTGCGATACGCACTGACGAGCGGCCCCGCGCCCCTTTTGGCGCGTTGACTCTCTTTCTCAACGCTGCCTATATGTATAGTCATATCGACCTTCCACAAGAGGAGGCGGTATTTCTCAGCAAAGCGCCCGATCGACCGGGCAGGAACCGAAATGGGAGTTTTCAATGCAGAAGAGGTTTTTCCTCAGAGCGCTGATTGGTGCAGCGTTTCTCGTCGGCGCGACGGCAGGCGCTTATGCGCAAGACGCACTAGCCCGCGTCAAGGAATCCGGCTCGCTCAGGGTAGGAACAGAGACGGCCTTCGCGCCGTTTGATTTCATTGATGCCGGGACGCATGCCGGGCTCAACGTGGATCTCTACAACGAAATCGGCAAGGAACTCGGCGTCAAGATCGAGTGGGTGCTTTTGCCTTGGGAAGGCGTGCTGCCAGGACTCGAGGCCGGCAAGTTCGATATTGTCGCGGGCCCCGCGACCATAACCAAGGAGCGCATGGCGCGCTATCGTTTCACGCCGCCCATCGCCGAAGCGACGGTCGCGCTCCTTAAGCGCAAGGGCGACGAAACCATCACCAAGCCGCAAGACATTGCCGGCAAGGCGGTCGGCGGCGGCAAGGCATCGGCCCAGCTCGCCCAGCTCAAGGCTTTTGCCGACACCCTTCCTGGAAAGGCGGACGTGCGGGAGTACCCCGGCAACAACGAGGCCTACGCGGATTTGGCGGCCGGCAGGATCGTGGCAGTAGGCAACTCGTTGCCTAACATTGCCTTCGTCGCGCAACAGCGCCCGGACACGTTCGAGGTCGTCCAGCCTCCCTTCGGCACGAAAGCCTATTTCGGCTATCCCGGCCGCAAGGATGACGACTACAAGACACTGATGGACGCAGTCCAGGCGGCCATGCTCAAGATCAAGGGTGATGGCCGTCTCGCCAAGATCCAGGAAAAGTGGTTCGGCGCCGCGTTCGATACCCCTGACCTGGTGGCCGATCCCGCTCTCTGACCGGCTGACGGAACGACCGCGCGCGGCTCTTGCAGCAACGCGCGGTTCGAGTTCCTGAGCGCGATCACAAAAGCAAGCCAAGGGTACGCCGCTCCATGTCTTGGAAACTATTTGAACTGCTGATTCAGGCATCGTTGTCTACGATCCTCATCAGCGTTATTTCGATCACCCTGGGCCTCGCCATTGGCATGGTTGTATCGGCTGCGACGCTTTCTCCAAGCCCGGCCTTGTCCATTCCAGGCCGCACCTTCGTCAGTTTTTTCCGTGGCGCGCCGCTGCTGGTCCAGCTCCTACTGATCTACAATCTTTTGCCGGCGCTCGGCGTCAATGTGCCCAGTACCGTCGCCGCGATCACCGGCCTGACGCTTTGCACGGCCGCCTACCAGGCCGAGAATTTGCGCGGAGGGTTCCAGAGCGTGCCGCGCGGCTTGCTGGAAGCAGCTGATATGGCCGGACTAAGCCCCATGCAGCAATTCTGGCGCATCAGGGCGCCGATCGCCTTTCGCCTCGCCTTTCCGTCACTGGTGAATGAAGCGATCATGATCCTGAAGGCTTCGTCTTTGGTTTCGGTCGTTGGCATTGTCGAACTGACGCGCATGGCGCAGGATCTTGCGGCAAGCACCTACCGGCCGATCGAGTTGTTTGCCGCAGCCGGCCTGCTCTACCTCATCATCAACTGGCTGATCGCCTATGGCGGGTCCCTTTTCGAGCGCTCCTTCCGGTGGGGGCGACCATGAATTTCGACACAAACCTCATCATACGCAGCCTTCCCGAAATCATGAGCGCGTTTGGCGTAACCCTTCTGATGTGGGTTGCCGGCGTGATCGGCTCCGCCGTTCTGGGTTTTATCGTCGCCGTGGGGCGGCGCTACGGGCGGCGCTGGCTTGGCTATCCACTGTGGCTGTATGTCGAGACGATCCGCGGCACGCCGTTTCTGATCCAGCTCTTCCTGCTCTATTACGGCGGGCCGTTCGTCGGGCTATCGCTTGATCCCATCCCTGCTGGGTTGTTCGGGCTTACGATTTATGGTGCCGCTTATTTCAGCGAGATTTTCCGGAGCGGTTTCGAGGCTGTCCCGTCAGGCCATGTCGAAGCAGCGGAATGCGTGGGCTTGAATCGCAACCAGATTATTCGTCGCATTCTCCTGCCAGAAATGACGATGCTAGTGCTGCCGGCCTCGGTGAACATGGCCATCATCCTGTTGAAAGAAACAGCTGTCCTTTCGATCATCACGGTCCCGGAACTGACGCTGGTGATCAGCGCCATTGGCTCCCAGCAATACGCCTTCGTGGAATCGCTTTTCCTGCTCGCGCTGTTTTACTGGGGCCTGGTGGAGCTTTCCGGGATGCTCGGGCGCTTTATGGAAACCCGCCTCTCCAAATACAGGTTCGCAACCGCATGACGCCAGCCATTTCGGTAAAGGGACTGATCAAGCGTTTCGGGCAGGCGGAGGTTCTGCACGGGATCGATCTCGATATCCCGCAGGGCAAAGTCTCCTGCCTCATCGGCCCTTCCGGTTCAGGCAAGAGCACGCTTCTCAGATGCATGGCTTTCCTGGAGGAGGCGACAGCGGGTCTCATTTATGTCAATGGCGAGCCGCTCGGTTTTGCCGAAGGCGCGCAAGGAGCGCCGGTTCGTTTGCCTGCCGCCCGCATCCGCTCGGTGCGCTCGCAGATCGGCATGGTTTTCCAGCAGTTCAATTTGTGGCCGCACATGACCGCGCTTGGCAATGTCAGCGAGGCGCTGAAGACTGTCCATCGTGTTGGCAGGCGCGAGGCGGAAGAGCGCGCCATGCTCCAGTTGAAGAAAGTTGGTCTCGAGGATCGCGCCGGCCACTACCCTTCGCAGCTTTCAGGAGGGCAACAGCAGCGCGTCGCCATCGCGCGTGCGCTTGCCCTGGAACCGAAGATCATGCTGTTCGATGAGCCGACTTCATCACTCGACCCCGAACTGACCGGCGAGGTTCTGAATGTCATGCGCGCCTTGGCCGCCGATGGGATGACGATGGTAGTCGTATCCCACGAAATCGGGTTCGCGGCAGCCGTATGTCAACAAATTGCATTTTTGGATCAAGGCAGGCTTCTGTTGACCGGTACTCCGCAGAAAGTCTTCGGCAAACCGCGCCACCCACGACTAGATCTGTTCCTGGACACCTATCTGGATCGTGGCGCCGCGATGTTGGTGTAAGTTCGTGGCCAGCCGATTTGCGCTGCATATCAAGGACAACGCCATGTCCTGACATAACGTTCGGGCTAGAGAGGCATGAACATCGCCGCGGGGGAACAATCCGAAACGAGATCGCTGCATCGACGCATCATGACGGATGTGGAGGGTCGCATTTTGTCAGGCGAATGGCCGCCGGGGTATCGTATCCCGTTCGAGCATGAACTCACGGCCTACTACAGCTGTTCCCGGATGACCGTGAGCAAGGCGCTATCGCAGCTCGCAAGGGCAGGCTTGATAGAGCGAAGGCGCAAGACGGGCAGTTTCGTCCGAAGGCCGCATTCTCAATCAGCCGTGTTAGAAATCCGCGATATAATGACGGAGGTGCATGCCCTCGGCCTACCCTATCGGTTTGAAGTCGTAAGACGCGACAAGCGTCGGGCCGGCCGGATCGATGTCGAACGACTGCGTCTCACTGAGCCAACTCTGGTGCTGGAGTTGGCATGCAGGCATTTCGCTGGAATGCAGCCATTCTGCTATGAGGAAAGGCTCATCAATCTTCAAGCTGTGCCGGAAGCGGTCGAAGAACCGTTTACGGAACTCGCGCCGGGGGCGTGGCTAGTCAATCGCGTGCCCTGGAGCGACGCTGAACATCGAATCCAGGCAATTGGCGCCACCTCCCGAGCGGCCGCTGCACTTGGTGTTACCGAAGCGACGCCCTGCTTGGTCATTGAACGGCGCACCTGGAGCGCCGAACAGCCGGTGACCCATGTTCGCCTCACCTATCCCGGCGATGGCCACGAACTCGTCGCTCGATTTGCACCGGCTCAAAGCTGATCGATCAGGCCGCTGAATTCGCCTCGAAGTTGGCGGCGAGCACGGACGGACTGTTGATCCCGTCCTGCAGCGCGCCTTCCACCTCCGAATAGCGGGCCAAAAGTCGCCGGCGCGCAAAGCGAAACCGCTGGGTTCAAGCGCAGACAAGCCGACGGACTGACAGCGCAGCGACTATCTTTGGCGACGATCAGGTCGTCAACGCGTTTAGCCGCCGAAGACCTCGCGATCGGATAGGTCCTCGTCATCGTCTCCTTCGCTCGCTGGTCCGATGGGAATATCGCCTGCCAGCAGCTTGTCCTTAGACAGTAATCCGGCGTCCTCGAGCGCTTCGAAATCGGGCAGGTCGCGCAGCGTATCGAGACCGAAGTGCGACATGAAGCCTTTGGTCGTCACGTAGGTGTAGGGCGCGCCTGGCTGTGGGCTGCGCGGTCCCGAGGCAATGAAGTCCTGCGCGCGCAATGCGCCAATCAGATCGCGGCTGATCTCTTTGCCGAAGAAGGTCGACAGCTCACCGCGGGTGATCGGCTGGAAGTAAGCGATACACATCAACACTAGCGCCTCTGACTGCGACAAAGCGCGCGAAACATTGCCCTGGCCTGTCGCAGCGCGAATGACATCGCCAAACGCTTTCTTGGTGCGGTGCTGCCAGCCGCCGGCGACAGACACGAGTTCATAGGGCCGGCTGCGCAGTTCCTCGCGGATGTCATCGATGATCAGATCGATGTTGCAGCTCTTGCCAACGACTCGCGCCAGCGTATCACGCATAACGGGCGCACTCGCTGCGAAGATGACGGCCTCAATCCGGCCCATCCATTCGCGCCAGCGCAGCTCCGGCGGCAGGTGCTCGAGTTCGATGTCAACCAGCACTCCCGGGACATCCGTCTTGCAATTCTTCTGCTTGGACGCTTCAGCCATGCTCAAAGTCCGTAAAGCCGGAAGGTCGACCGACCCGATAACTCTCGTACGGCACCCAGGTCGACCAACCTGTCAAACAGGCGCCGCAGGCCACGTTCGCTCATGCCACGAATGGGCTGGGACGCGACAATCGCATCGTCAGACAGCAGTCTTTCGACAACTGCATCCGACCCCTTTGCCCGCAGCTTCGGTGCTACGGCGATGAGCCGCTGGGCTCGACGACCGACCTCGGCTGAAAGATCAATCGCACGCAACGCCCCGCGCGCCTGCGCGCCAAGCAGATCTTTCGCACGCTCAGAATTTGTCCCAATGCTTGTCGGCACAGAACCGGCTGCCGACCGGCGCGAGCCGGCGCTTGTACCCAAGGCTGCCTCGGCACCCAGCAACGGCACCGCATGGCCCCAGCCCAGGCGCTGCGCCAGCAGTGCGTCGGCAAGCCAGGCCCCCAGGCCGCGCCCCAGGCCGTGGCGCTCGGCGCTCGCGATGGCTCCGGTCATCATTCCCACCAACCCGTCACTGGCGGCAAGCTGCCGCAGATCGTCCGTCAGATCGCTCGCGGCCTCGTCATTGCACACTAAACCGATGTCATTCAGCACCGCGCCGATGCTCGCCTCGGTCAGCAGTTTTTCAGCAGGCGTATCGGCTAACTTGCGCCAAGCCACAAGCATCCTGCCGGCGGGGCCAACGTTGTCGCCAGGCCGCGTATGCAGCACAGCATCGCGCAGCGCATTTTCGTCCTCGACGCGGCCCGCCCGCCGCGCTGACACCGCGGCAGCCGAGAGCGCCATGCGTTGCCGCCAGGCGCCGGCCCACCTCTCCTGCCGGCGCACGACCATATCCAGCGTGCCGAGCGCGGCGCCGAACGCAATCGCCGCATCTTCAAGGCCCGTTGCCCCAAAGCCTTTTGCAGCCGGGGTTGGTGCCGCCTCTACCGCTCTGCGCAGCCAGGACGGGACCAGGCCCGCCGGCGCAAACGGCTCATTCCCGAGCGGCGCTGCCCGGTGGCTCAAGGAGGGTTTCGGTCGCAGAATCATCCCAACGAGCATGAATCGGCGCGGCGCTTTTGGCAACGCGTTTCATCAAAAACCGCCGCGCTTGTCGCGTGTTAAAACGAACGATAATCTTGCATTATCGCTCGTTTTGCTCTTTATAGAGGAAATGGCCTCTCTCGTCGATCAAAACCCAGCAAAGCGTGCTCGGCATCGCTCCGCTCAACCACAGAAAACACCGGCGGGTGTCGACCAAATGGCGCCGGCGGCCTCGGCTCAGCCCGACGCCTCGATTGCCGACGACCTGCCCGACATCATCGACGTTGTCATGGAGATGAGCGGCGCGCCGGACGAGCAGCCGGACAAAGCTCCCTTCCCTCTTCCGGCCGTCACCAATCCCCGCCTGCCGGCGCATCTCGATGCCCTCGCCGAGCGCGCTCGCGATTACGTCGAGGCAGCAAGCTCGGCCAACACCCGCCGCGCCTACGCCGCCGACTGGAAGCATTTTTGCGCCTGGGCGCGCCGCCAGCATCTCGATGTGTTGCCGCCCGATCCGCAGGTCGTCGGCCTCTACATCACCGCGCAAGCCTCGGGGTCGGGAGGGGCTAAGAAATCCGTGTCGACGATTGAGCGGCGGCTTTCGGCGCTGACCTGGAATTTTTCTCAGCGTGGCCAGCCGCTGGACAGAAAGGACCGGCATATCGCCACCGTCATGGCCGGCATTCGCAACAGCCACGCCTCCCCTCCCCGGCAGAAAGAAGCCATTCTGCCGGAAGACCTGATCGCCATGCTCGAGACGCTAGACCGGGCTGGCTTACGCGGCTTGCGCGACCGCGCCATGCTGCTCTTGGGTTTTACCGGCGGCCTGCGCCGTTCCGAAATCGTCGGTCTCGACTGCGGCCGCGATCAGACCGAGGATTCTTCGGGCTGGATCGAGTTCTTTCCCGACAAAGGGATTTTGGTGACCTTGCGCGGAAAGACCGGCTGGCGCGAGGTCGAAATCGGCCGCGGCTCGTCCGATGCCACCTGCCCGGTTGTCGCCCTGCAGACCTGGCTCAAATTTTCCAGGATCGGCCATGGCCCGCTCTTTCGCAGGGTGGCAGGGCAAGGCAAGCAAGTGGGCGCCGAGCGGCTCAACGACCAGGAAGTGGCGCGGCTGGTCAAGCGCACCGCTCTCGCCGCTGGTGTCCGCGGCGACCTCTCCGAAGGGGACCGTGCAACAAAATTCTCGGGCCATTCCTTACGTGCCGGGCTTGCCTCCTCGGCCGAGGTCGACGAACGCTATGTGCAAAAACAACTCGGACACGCCTCGGCGGAAATGACTCGCCGCTATCAGCGCAGACGCGATCGTTTCCGTGTCAATCTCACCAAAGCATCAGGCCTGTAGGGTGAAAAGACCCCTCCCCTGCCCTTCGGATGCCGAGAATGCGTCATCGCCAGGATAGCTGGTCCTTCGGCAACCGGCCGCTCGGGTCGAATACAGTTACCTTGTGCGGCAGATCCCGACCCCAGTCCCAAAGGACCAGGTTGCGATCCTCCATCTCGGCGCTCGGCGCGAAACTTGGGACCACGATGCCGGCAATGTTTCGAGGTCGCAACCGATCGTGGATGGACCAGGACGCCGGGCGCTCTCCGTCGCTAAGCGCCGTAGCCCAGGCGCAGGCCATGTCTTCGAGCGTTACAGAAAACTCTCCCCTCCCCTCTTGCGTTGTCAGATCCGCGATGTCGTCGCAGTCGATCTCATAGGAACACAGCACGCACGGATCGATCCGCTGCGCGAAGCCCTGGTTGGCTTCCTTGATCGCTGTCATGAGGGTCAGCGCCAGATAGAGCGCCGGCACACCTTTGGGATTGAATCGCGCGCCTCTGATCGCCGCTCCTTCACCGGAGGTCGGCTTGAATGCCCAACGTGGATCGTGTGCGCGGTAGCAGGTTCTGACGAACCTCACGTATAACCACCAACGGCCATGTGATCGAGATAATCACGGACCGCAGCGGCCTTGCCGTCCTTCACCAGCGCTTCAGCAGTGCGTCCGCCAAAAGCTGGAAGCGGCTGAGCTCGGTACCAAGCCATCGCCTGTTCCTTGCCGCCCGCCCAATCCGTCACACGGCTGATGATCTCAAGCATCTCCCGCAGACGCCCCTGTGTCTTTACCGCAGCGCTGCGCTCTGACCGATAAAGGGTCTCGCGAGCAAGACCGGCGGTCTGGGCCAACTGGCCCTTGGACATGCCAAAACCGTCCGCGACCTGCTCGATCGCAATCTTCCCGTTCCGGTCCATATAGGACAAGATGAGAGGCCCATTCTGCTCGGGGATCTTGAGTGCGTGAGCCACAGAATTAATCCTACCATATTGAGAGTCATATTTCCTGTGCAAAAGATATGGCGGTTCTCGGCAACTTTCAAGTCCAGGACCGACCAATTCAAGCTGCTGCCACCGCCCTAGCATTCACGCGGATCAGGCTACCGTGTGCGCGATTATGTCGAGGCGGCGAGCATACAACCACCCGTCGCGCCTATGCCGCCGACTGGAAGCTTTTTTGCGCCTGGTACCGGCGTCAGTCGATTGATCCGCAGCCGCCAGACTCCACAAATCGTCGGCCTCTACACCACGGCCAGGCCTCGGATCGGCAAGGGACAACAAGTCGGTGTCGACCATCGAGCGACGCCTGTCGTCGCTGGCCTATACGCAACGCGGTCAACAGCTCGGCCGGAAGGACCGGCATATCGCAACCGTACTCGCCGGCATCCGCAACAAGCACGCCTCCCCTCCCTGTCAAAAGGAAAACATCTTCCGTGTTGCCGTGCTGGAAACGCTCGACCGTGGCACGCTGCGCAGTCTGCGCGACCGGCCATGCGCCATGCGCCGCTCCGAAATCGTCGGCTCTGATGTTGCGCGCGATCAAACGAGGACGGTCGCGGCTAGATCGAATTTTTCCCGGACAAGGGCGCGCTGGTTACTTTGCGGGGTAATACCGGCTGACGAGATGCCGAAATTGGTCGCGGCTCGTCCGAGCCACCTGCCCGGTCGTCGCCCCGCAGACCTGGCTGAAGCTGGTCCGTATCGCGTATGGCCCGCTCTTCCGCCTCACCGGTCAGGGCAAAGCGGTGGGAGCCGAACGGCTGAACGATCAGGAAGTGGCGCGGCTTGGTCAAACGCGCGGCCTTGGTCACCGGCGTGCGCGGGGATCTTTCCGAGGCCGAGCGCGGCCAAAAGTTTTCTGGCCATTCACTGCGCGCAGGCTGCACGTCCTCCGCCGAGGTCGACGAGCGCTATGTGCAAAAGCAGCTGGCCATGCCAGCGCCGAGATGACCCGCAAGTACCAGCGGCGTCGCGATCGTTTCCGGGTTAACCTCACCAAGGCACCCGGGCTCTGAAGGACCCCTCTCTTCCCCGGTTTGAGGCAGTTGCGCGACGGGAGCTTAGCGTTTCGATTGGAATCGGGAAGTAAAAGCGAGCGGCTTCGCTAGAGTGGGCCCTTTCGTCTAAGCGGCCTCACCGAGACGCGACCAGGCATTTGCGCGGGAATCATCTTGAGGCGATGTGGGCTGCTCACATTTTCATCTGGGTGACAAAATCGACAATGCCATTTCGTCCTGACACTTGATGTCCACCGTGATGGCGACGGGCTGATGTGCGCTGCCGCCTCCTCCCGGAATGCTTGTCTCATTCTTCAGGCGAAGAAAGACGACATGGCGGCTTTACAATGTCGAGCAGCACGCGGTCAGGTTTGATCTGCAGATATTAGTCAGAACCTCAATTTCGTGATCACTTGCCAGCTTGGCGCCGGATCCGTGGGTGAACAGGATTTGTCCGCAGACAAAATCGCCGAATTGTGTAGCATATTCAGTTGCATGAATCATATGATGTGATCCTATCCCCAGACCATTAAGCTTTTGTTAACTTTAAATTTCTTGCCCGGGCGAACGAATCGGACATAATGACGGTTGCTTGGCGCTTTTAAGTCAAAAATCGTTTTTAGAGAGTCTCGATCGAATGAACGTGAGTTCGCCCGTTCCTACGAAGATCCCGCTGCTGTTCGAGAAGAGCATCCTCGATCAGGGCGACCAGATATCGAAGAAGTTGCACCTGCTTTCGATGCAGCGCTTTCCTCCCCACGCAAAGAAGAATCTTCGTTCTTTCTCGCTGGCGGAGGTTGCCACGTATCTAGGGGTTTCCCAGAGCCATCTGAAGAAACTGCATCTGGAAGGAAAGGGACCGGTGCCTGAAACGTCGACGTCGGGCCGGCGCTCGTACACTGCTGAACAGATGCTTGAGCTGCGCCGGTATCTCGACCAGTACGGTCGATCTGACGCCCGCATGTACGTTCCCCATCGACGGCCGAGCGAGAAGCTTCAGATTTTAGCTGTAGTCAATTTCAAGGGGGGCAGCGGGAAGACCACTACCGCCGCCCACCTCGCTCAATATCTTGCGCTTACCGGGCACCGTGTCCTCGCTGTCGATCTCGATCCGCAGGCCTCGCTTTCTTCGTTGCACGGGTTCCAACCTGAACTCGACCAGACGAAATCGCTTTACGACGCGATTCGGTATGACGACGAGAAGATGCCTCTCTCGGAAATCATCAAGCCGACGAATTTCCCGGGCTTGGATATCGTCCCTGCGAACCTAGAGCTGCAGGAATTCGAATACGACACGCCTCTGGCAATGACGGACAAATCTTCGAATGTGGGCAGGGCGTTTTTCACGCGTATCTCGAAAGCATTGATGGAGGTCGACGATCGCTACGATGTCGTAGTTATCGATTGTCCTCCGCAACTTGGCTACCTGACGATCACCGCACTGACCGCAGCGACCTCAGTGTTGATCACGATCCATCCGCAGATGCTCGATGTTATGAGCATGGGCCAGTTTCTGCTGATGCTCGGGAACATTCTGGAGCCGATCAGAGCGGCCGGTGCCGAGGTGAATCTGGAGTGGTATCGCTATCTAGTTACTCGATTCGAACCCACGGATCAGCCGCAAGCGCAGATGGTAGCGTTCCTGCATACGCTGTTCGGCGAATTCATTCTCAAGAACCAGATGCTGAAATCAACGGCGATTTCCGATGCGGGGATTACCAAGCAGACCCTCTACGAGGTCGAAAAGAATGCAATGACCCGTTCCACATACGAGCGGGCAATGGAAGCCTTGGACGTCGTAAATGGCGAAATCGTAGCTTTGATTCATGACGCATGGGGGCGTTGACTTTGTCTGCTGACAAAAGTGGATCTTTTGCCAATGCATTCAATGGACTACGCGCTATCTGGAGGTAAATATGGCACGTAAGAATCTTCTTGCAGGCCTCGTAGAAGCGGAGACCGGCGACCAAGCGTCATCTGCCTCCACTGCGGCATATCCGATCCGCGGCGCGTCAAAATCCATGATCCGCTCGGTCAACGAGTTGGCAAAGCAAGCGGATGCGTATCTTGAGGGGGAGCATGTCGTCGAACTCGACCCAAGCGCCGTCGACGGCTCGTTCGTTTCCGACCGCATGGACGACGACGAGGAACAGTACCAAGAGCTCCTGGAAGCGATTCGGGAGAGGGGGCAGGACTCTCCTATACTTGTCCGTCCGCATCCGGGCTCCGACGGCCGCTACATGATCGTCTTCGGCCATCGCAGAGTCCGAGTCGCCCGCGAACTGGGACGGAAGGTGAGGGCGGTCGTCAAGGAGATCGACGACAAGACCCATGTAATTGCCCAGGGCCAGGAGAATTCCGCTCGGGCAAATCTCAGTTTCATCGAGAAGGCGATGTTCGCAAAGCGTCTTGAGGATTTGGAATACGACAGAGACGTGATCTCGTCAGCACTGGCCTCGAACGCCGCTGCGGTCTCGAAGATGGTATCGGTTGCCACAAGAATTCCGGCATCTGTGATCGGCAAGATTGGATCAGCTACGTCTGTTGGCCGCGAGCGGTGGGTGGAGCTGTCTCTGCTCGCCGGCAAGAAATCTGAAATCGTTAATGCGGTCTTGTCCGGACCAGAATTCGGTGAGTTGGAAAGCAACGAACGCTTCGAAAGGTTGCTAGCAGCCCTGAACGCAAAGGGGAAGCCGGTTCGCAAGGTAGCTGGGAAGCCCCAAGCACAATCCTGGGTCCCCGAGGACAAATCAGTCAGCGTCAGCGTCAAGAAGGCAGGCAAGGCCGTCACGATCGCCGTGAAGGAGATGGATGGCAGCCGCTTTGGGACGTGGATTTCCGATAATCTGGGCAACCTTTATGAGGCGTTCAGAAAGTCGGAGAAGACATCAACAGGAGACTGAAACCGCAAAAGAAAAAGGCCCCCGAACGTCACCGTCGCGGAAGCCCTTCTCGTCTGTCGCAAGCTGAGAATCGCATTTCCCCGAATCACTGTCAAGAGTCGTGGCGCCGTTTTGGCGAGCAGATTTCTTTTGCCTAATTGAAGGCGAAGGAAGAAATGGAGACGGGTATTGCAACGACGCCCTTCGGGCGGCGGCCGATGTCGCTTGCCATGCTGGCAGCGCAAAACGATTCACGTGAAATCCCCAAGGGCAGGGTCGCCGACAAGTGGCAGATTTACCGCAACCTTTGCGAGGGTAAGAACATCGTCGGCATCGGCGATCGCGCTTTGGCCGTCCTGAATGCGTTGCTATCATTCTATCCTGACAGCGAATTAAGTGAGGAAAACGACCTCATCGTCTTTCCCTCGAACGCGCAGCTGTCGCTCAGGGCGCATGGAATGCCCGATGCCACGCTCAGGCGGCACCTAACGGCTCTTGTTGACTGCGCGCTGATCATCCGTCGGGATAGCCCGAACGGCAAGCGCTACGCCCGCAAGGGCCGGGGAGGGGAGATCGAGGAAGCATTCGGCTTCTCCCTGGCGCCGCTGCTGGCCCGTGCTTACGAGTTCGAGGCGGCGGCCGAGCGTGTCCGTGCCGACAACCGAGCGCTCAGGCTTATGCGCGAGCGGATCACCTTGCACCGCCGGGACATCCACAAGCTGATAGAGGCGGCCCTTGACGAAGACGTCCCGGGCGACTGGGGAGGCCTGTGGAAGCGTTTCCGCGGCGTCGTGGAGGCAATTCCGCGCCGAGCTTGCATTGCCGAGCTCGGGCCTATCGTTGCCGATCTGGCCGCCATGCGTGATGATGTGGATAAGCTGCTGGAAATCCATATGAAATCCACGAATACGAGCTGCAATGACTCTCAAAACGGGCGGCAGCAATCTGATTCAAATACCGACTCTATTTTTGAATTTGAACCTGCTTTAGAGAAAAGCGGGGCGACGGCCGAGCCCAGGACGAGGACCGCAGAGACGCCGAAAACATACCCGCTGGGGATGGTGCTGAAGGCCTGCCCCGAAATTGCGGATTATGCCGTCGACGGGATCGGCAATTGGCGCGATCTTATGATAACCGCCGCTCAGGTGCGGGGATATCTGGGCGTTTCGCCGTCAGCGTATGAGGAGGCCTGCCATACGATGGGCCAGGAAACCGCTGCGATCGTGATTGCCTGTATCCTCCAGCGGGCACAGCACATCAATTCCGCCGGCGGATACCTGCGCGTCCTGACCGACAAGGCCAGGGCAGGGGCGTTTTCGGTCGGGCCGATGCTGATGGCGGCACTCAAGGCGAATGGCGCCACAGCGAGGATGACGGGATGACGATCGCCAATACCGCAGCTTGTGGCTATCTGCGCAGCCTCACCGACAAGGTAGAAGGGCAGGGCAGTGTTCCTTGAGTCCTATTCCCAATCATACGACGACGACCTCTGCCTTCTTTGGTGCTGGTTGCCCGGTCACTGCCTGGTTTACTCTGGTTAGCGGCCGATACTTGTGGAAAACCCGGAAAGCCCGTATATTCCGGAAGAAAGGAGATCCATCGATGACCACCACCGTCACCGCCGCTGCCGTCTCGAAAAACTTCGGCGCCTATCAGGATGCAGCGGTTCGCGACCCTGTCATCATCACTAAGAATGGCCGGCCGCGCACCGTGCTGCTGGCTTACGAGGATTTCGTCCGGCTGTCGAAGCGCGACCGGCGGGTCGAGCTCACGACAGAGCTCAGCGCGGACGAAATCGCCGCGGTCGAAGCCGCCGAAATGGAGCCGGGGCTTGACCATCTCAACGACGAGCTCCTTCCGGCAAAAGGTCTGACGGCAAAGACGGCAAAAAATGCTGCCGACTGAAATCAAAGTCGGCCACGTCTTCCGTTACTCCTATCTCTGGCACTGGCAACACCGTGAGGGGCGCGAGGAAGCCGAAAAGGATCGCCCCTGCCTCGTGCTGGCGCTGGTTACCATGCAGGAAGACGGCTCGCCGGTTGTCCGGGTTCTTCCGATCACGCACACACCACCTTCCGAACCCACGGATGCCATAGAGATCCCGGCTGCGGTCAAGTTGCGCTTGCGGCTCGATGGCGAGCGGTCGTGGATCGTTTTAACGGAAAGCAACCGGTTCGCTTGGCCAGGCCCCGACATCCGGCCTCTGGAGACAGAGAGCGGCT
Organism: Mesorhizobium sp. AR02; assembly: GCF_024746835.1. Classification (NCBI taxonomy): domain Bacteria; kingdom Pseudomonadati; phylum Pseudomonadota; class Alphaproteobacteria; order Hyphomicrobiales; family Phyllobacteriaceae; genus Mesorhizobium; species Mesorhizobium sp. AR02. The sequence continues at coordinate 49,933 of NZ_CP080532.1, forward strand.
ACTACGGGCCGCTGCCGCCGGCGCTGTTTGCCGAGGTCAAGCGCCGGTTTGTCGCCATCGCGAGAAGCCAGGCGCACAGGAGCACGCCACGCTCGGCGTAACGGCCGCTGCATGCCAGGTGGCGCCTGGGGTCACGGAAGCTTCTGCGCGCCAACATGAATAAGCTCGTGGTCTACTGGTATTTCGTAGAGATCATCTTTGCCGACCTATCTGCGCGGCGCCTTGGCCTTCTGCTCTATAGGTTCTAACCTCTACAACTGGCCGGACTTGGGCCGGCATTTTTTCGTAGGTCGACGTCATCCCCGCGCTACGGCGGCATCACGCTCAGTCCCGGTCATGAGAATGTTACGCAGGTCTACGTTCCACGTGAATCCTAGCTGCTGCAACGCTTCCAACCTCGCTACGCCGAACCGCAATATATCAACCGGTGGCTGGACTTCACTCCATGCATCCATAGGTTCGTCCGGCCGTGGTGGCGCCAGTTGGCCAAAGCGTCGCTTGACCCCAACACGAGCCTCTTTGAAAGGCGAGCCTCGCTGCCGGTGTATCGCCGCGATGGGGCGTTGCCGCGGCCTTCTAGCGGAGCGCGGATGCCGGGAGAGGAAGAGGGCGGGCGGGTTGCGGTGGCGGGTAAAGGTCCGGGAGAGAGTCTCCCGGCGCCCGCCCAGGAGCGACACCCATGACTCAGATGGAAATTCACACGCCCAAGCGCAACGAGCGTGCCGGTTAGAGACCGTTTTGAAAATCGGCTTGCTATGGGTTCCGTCTGAGGCTGGGTTATGATTCAAGCTGTGGATGTGGACAAAACAGAGCCGTGGCCGGATGGCCCAGATTGCCAAGAAGACCAAGCGCTACCCGTCTGATTTGACGGACGAGGAGTGGGAGCAGTTCGCACCGCTGATGCCCAAGCCTGGGCGTCGCGGTCGTCCGCGCGAGGTTGATTTCCGGGAGGTGGTCAACGCCGTGCGCTACCTGGTCCGCTCCGGTTGCGGTTGGCGGATGCTGCCGATCCATTTCGGGTCCTGGCAAACAGTCTATGGCTGGTTCCGGGAACTGGCGCGGCGGTTTCTGTTCCAGACCATCCACGACGTGGCGCTGATGCTGGATCGCGAGCGAGCCGGGCGCGAGGCCAGTCCCACGGCTGGTGTGATCGACAGCCAGTCGGTCAAGGCTCCGCAAGCTGAAACAAGGGGTTACGACGCCGGCAAGAAGATTGTCGGCCGCAAGCGACACATCGCCGTCGATACGGATGGGCGGCTGTTGATGGTCAACCTCACCACCGCCGATATCTCCGACAGTGCCGGCGCTCAGGCGATCCTGGATGGTATCCGCAAGCGCTGGCCCTGGGTGAAGCATCTGTTCGCCGACGGCGCCTATGACCGGCTGAAGCTCATGGACAAAGCCGCCTATCTCGACTTCGTGGTCGAGATCATCCGTCGATCCGATGACCAGAAGGGCTTCCAGATACTGCCTCGCCGCTGGGTCGTCGAGCGGACCTTCGGCTGGATGACAAGATGGCGCCGCCTGGTGCGCGACTACGAGCAGCGCATCGACGTCTCTCACGCCATGATCCTTGTCGCAATGGGAGGCAATCTCATCCGCCGAAACGCTCATCCGTGAATTTCAAAACGGACTCTAAGTGCGTGTCGTCCCATGTCAGGTAATCGCCATGGGTCAAACATCATCGTCGGGCGGGAAATATTCACTCGCTTCGCGGCTCCGTGCGACCACGCAGCGTGTTTGCCTGCGAGCGCCTTCGCAGTATGGATCGCCCGACGATGTTGCAAACACGCTAAGCAGTGTACCTGAGCCATAGGACGATGGCCGCGACAGTGACAACGGCGCGGTAATTGCGGGCGGTTTTCTCGAAGCGTGTTGTGACCCGACGGAACTGGGGAAGCAACATTCGACGAGATGCTGCTGTGCGCAGAGGTGCTTGTCGAGCGATGTTTGAGCGAGCGCGATCGGTTATTGGGTATATGCCTGTCGCCATGAACGCTAAGTTCGCTTCCCACCGATTTCGCGGAACACTCTGTCAACTCAGGTGTTTTCGTTTCCAAGCCACAATTTGGTACGTACGACATGCAGTTCGATGAAGCAGGAAGGCTGGAGGTGGTCAATCGATATGCCAGGCAGGGCGCGCCGCCCGACGCCGCGTTAAATAAAATTGTCACCTTGGCGGCGCAATTCTTGTCTGTGCCGATCGCGTTGATCAGTATCGTCGACAAAGATCGGATCTGGTTCAAGGCCAAATACGGCATGGAAGTTAGTCAGATCGAACGCGAACCGGGTCTTTGCGCGTCGGCGATCCTTCAGGACCAGCCTTGGGTCGTTACGGATGCACGCACCGACAGTCGGACCCAAACCAACAAACTTGTGTCCGGCGAATTCGGATGGCAGTTTTATGCGGGTGTCCCGCTTGCGGTCAAAACAGGTCACAACCTCGGTACTCTCTGCGTGGCCCACCGCCAACCACGGCCAATCAGCCTTGACGAAACGACTATCTTGCGAAGCCTGGCATCTCTTGTCGTCGAGTTGTTTGAGCTTCGGCTTTCGGCCAATGAAGCGCTCGCAACGGCATCTGGTGCAGTGCAGGACAGGGCAGTTGCCCGCGAGCGCGCCGATCATTTGATCAAGGACGCTCGCCTGCTTTCTGCAATCGTCGAGTCTTCCCAAGACGCCATCGTCAGCAAGGACCTGAACGGGATCGTGACGTCCTGGAACGGAGCGGCTCAAGAAATCTTCGGATATTCGGCCGAGGATATGATCGGCCAATCTATCACTCGAGTAATCCCGCAAAACCGATTACACGAAGAGACGTATGTACTCGAAAGCATCAAGCGTGGCGAGCGCATCGAACATTTCGAAACGGTGCGCCGTCGTAAGAATGGCAAGCTGATCCCGATTTCACTCACCGTTTCGCCGATCCGGGACGAGGACGGCGCCATCGTCGGCGCCTCCAAGATTGCGCGCGATATTTCCGATCGTGTCGAGAGTCGCAATCGCATCCGCGCGTTGCTGCGCGAAGTCAACCATCGCGTGAAGAACCAGTTTGCGGTTATCCTCTCGATGGTGAAGCAAACCAGTCAGCGCACCGACAGCGCGCAGCAATTTGAAGCGGGTATCCGCAAGAGAATCATGGCACTCGCGCGTTCGCATGACCTGCTCGTCAGCGAAGACTGGCGGGGGGCGACAATCCACGCTCTTCTTGAAGCGCAAACTGAAATGCTGCCTCATAAGGACCGGATCGTCGCGTCGGGGCCATCGATCCTGCTATCGCCCATGGCAGTCCAATATCTTGGAATGGCCTTCCATGAACTCGGAGCCAATGCGGCGGTCTACGGCGCGCTGTCCGATCACCAAGGGCATGTCGATATCGGGTGGAACGTTTCCGACACGCAAGGCGAACGGTGGCTCGAACTGATATGGCACGAGCGCGACGGCCCCGACGTGGGGCCAAGCTCAAAAGATGGTTTCGGCAACGTCGTGTTGAAGCGGATCGCCCCTGCGGCGCTGGGTGGGAACGGCAGTCTGACAAGCCTGCACAACGGATTGACCTGGGAATTGCATGCGCCGATGGGGCACGTCGAAACTCCGGAGGTGGCGGATGGGGATTAGCTCTTTCGACAATTGCAGATCTTGGAATAGTTAGGGACGTTCTGGCAGAGGTTGGGAAATAATCTTTAACAGGGGAGGCTTGGCAACATCGGAAATAGCGCGAGAAGTAGATAGTAGGTTGCGCCTGCGACGATAACAAGATTATGTCTTGGTACATTTCGGAATAGACGCGCTACAACAAATCCTTCATCCCCTCGAACGGTATCTCAAATGGTCGCGCGGTGTTGCGGCCGCGTCCCCGTCCCGCTGCAAATATTCCAAGCCCTATCCGCAAAACGTAACGGGTCGTCTTCTGGGGTGGCGGATTCAAATGGTCGTCGCAACACCGATCTTTTGACCTACCGCAGCCACTCGTCAAGCGCCTCCGCGGGCGTTTTCCAGCCCAATGTTTTTCGTGGCCTGAAGTTTGGGGCTGTCGCCACAGCGGCGATCTCCTCGGCGCTGTGCGCGCTGAGATCAGTGCCTTTCGGAAAGTACTGGCGCAGCAGTCCATTGGTGTTCTCGTTGGTGCCGCGCTGCCATGGGCTTTGTGGATCGCAGAAGTAGACCTGGACGCCGGCATCGATCTTCAAGCCCGCATGCTGAGCCATTTCGGCTCCTTGATCCCACGTCAGCGATCGGCGCAGCTCTTCGGGCAAGGTGATTAAGGTGCGCGTGATCGCGTCGCGCACGGCCTCGGCCGCATGGCCAGCGAGCGCTGGTCCGTTCTTCGTGCGCTGCACGTCACCGTGCCCCACAAGGCGGGGAAGATGCAACAGCATCGTGAAGCGCGTCCTGCGCTCGACGAGCGTGCCGATCGCCGAGCTGCCAAGGCCCAAGATGAGGTCTCCTTCCCAGTGCCCTGGCACCGCCCGATCAGCTGCTTCGGCAGGGCGCTGGCTGATCATAATCTCGGGTGAGACAAAACCCTTCCGCGCCTGCGGACGCGCGCCCTCGGTACCCGCAACACCCGCCCTGTTCGCAAGCACGCCGTTAGTTCGCGGCGCAACACTCCTCGGCCCTGGACGAAGAGCGCCTGATAGATGGCTTCGTAGCTGATGCGCATCGTCTTGTCGTCCGGGAAGTCGATCAGCAAGCGCCGGGCAATCTGTTCCGGGGTCCATGCCTTGGCCCATCGCCGATCCTGTCGTTGGCCATGCTGGCGGCCTTCCAGGACACGGCGGGGCCGGGAATGGGGACGCCGCTCGGAGCAAGGACAACGCCGGCCAATCTCTGCTCCACATAAGTGCGCAAGGTCGCATCGAATAGGTCTGGATCTTGCGAAGTATGTCTTCGAGGTTCACGGCGTCGACGGCCACGGAAAAGTCGTCGTGCGAAAGACCCAGACGGGGATTTGTGGCGGATTCAAGCATCCGAGCTGAACCGTACGCAGCACGCAATCAGCGGGAATATCCGAATCCCGAAAATCTGTTGCTAAGTAAGGCCCGCGCCCTGTTGCAAAGACGCGGGCCCCAACCGGGCGGTTAGCGCGGTTGGCAGCGTGACCCAAGGAGGGGTGCTGCTTTGCTCAACCGGCAATCGGCATCGATGTTCCACCAGCGTACAAAAAAGAGCCGGTCGCGAAAGGTCCAAACTGGCTGGATAGAGATGAACGGTGCCCCCAAATGCAGCCCGATTCCCAGCAATAGCGGTGGGCGAATCTGGGCCGAGGAAAAACAGGTCCGGCCCTAACGGCTCTACAGGAAAAGAAAGAGGTTGCGCGCCAATGGGAAATTCCTCAAAGGCGAGGAAAAGCTGCGCCACGCCTCGCGCGAGGTCGCGAAGACTGGCTTTGGTCTTAAACCCTATCGAAGGTGAAGGATGTCAGAAGCGTAGTGACGAAATTGCTGGCCTTTTCCTTGACGAGCAGTTCAGTCCATTCGTCCGTACCTCGGAGCATCAGGCCAGTGTAGATGCTGTCTACCGCAGCCTCTTCTATGCGCTTGATATGCGACTTGAACACGGATTCGTCGTCCGTCCTGTAAATATCCCGCACGACCATTCGCAGGATTTCCTGGATGGCGATCTGCCAGGCGGTATTGATCGTCTGAAGCTCGTTTGCTTTTTCGGACATCCAGATCTCCTTGATCTTGACGGCCATCGACAAGAGGCGGCAATACACGCGCAAATTAGTGGGTCGGTCGGCCGGACATAAAAAAGGTCAGGCAAATTTTGCCCGACCTCACTTGGTCTCACGCTTTCAACAGTGCCAGTCCATCCGTGGTCAAAGGAAAGCTGAACCTATCAGACGGCCTGCAGGTTGCAGGCAGACATTTTGCCCGACTTGCTGTCGCGCTCCATCTCATAGCCGATCTTCTGACCCTCGACGATTTCGCGCATTCCGGCGCGTTCGACCGCAGAGATGTGAACGAAGGCATCGGCGCCGCCGTTGTCAGGCTGAATGAAGCCGAAGCCCTTGGTGGAATTGAACCATTTAACTGTGCCAGTGGTCATGATGAACCCTTTCATAGCAATATTGGACGACGGCAACGCGAGAGCGCTGCCGATTTGTGACGATGACGATTTTGAAGGGAAGGTTCGTTCAGGGCGCGGTGCCAAACGCGCGATAACCAAAGCTCAGCAAGCAATATCGACAGCCAAATTCATATCCTACCGCAATGGCGACGTCAAGTTTTGGTTTTGGAAATTGTGACTTCAACTCTCTTGTAAGATGCATTCGGCTCCCTGCCTCGGGCCAGTGACTGGGTAGCAGCGCTATAGCGAACGGCGTCTGGTTCCACACGGCAGCCATGCAAAATTGTGCATTGCACAACGCCTCGCATCACTCGATGTTAACCAGGTCGGCCATCTACTCCTCCCAGATGCGATGCCGATGCAAAGTGAGCCACACCTCCTCCGTGGTAAGCTTGATATCGAACCCGCTGCCACCTCCTCCCGGCAGCGGGTTTTTTCATGCCATCAATGCGGCCCGATAGGCAATCGCGCTTCTCAAGACCCAATGCCCAGATCCAGGTCATATTGGCCGCCATCGTCACAGCATGGAGGGCTTCAAATTCTCCGCAGCTGTTCGACCGCTCGCCGCCCCATCAGGATGGAGCGGCGTCGGCAGTGGCGGTGACGGATCTTCTGGAGCGTCACTCTCCAAAGCCCTATGCCCACGCAGCGGTAGCCGCATCTTTACGCGACCTCCTCCAGCGCAAAAATAATCGGCGCTCGGCTATCAGCATAGGTACGTCATAAACGATAGAGTTGCGGAGCCCGGTAAGCGCGGGAGTGGCCGTTCTGCCACTATCCGGGTACGCAGAGTTGAGACAGAAGGCGAAGGGGCCCGGTCCAACAAATGCAGAGGCGGCTTTTCGGTCCGAGCAGGCACAACAGCCGAGGCATGCTGCCCTCGACCAAAGGCGCACTTAGCCAATTACTGCATTATAGCGGCTCATAGCGGCGATCAGGGAAGTGCGCGGGCTGGCGGGACCGCCAATCCCGGATCGAGGGCGCACCACCGGAGAAAGTGACGCGTTCCGCTGACGATTTACGCCGCACTTACAACTTCCGAGCTGAGAGGATCTGGAACACAATCCGCAGCCGCTCGTTCAAAATAGTGGGAGGGCTCAACGGAATTGGGATTGGCCAGCACGCAAAGGGGCTTACGAATGGCCAGAAGCCGGCCTTGGTGCACGAACCTCCAGTTCCATCTGGCGTACTCGCCCAAAGACCCGTCCACGCAAGCCGCGCCTCTCGGGCAATCCTCGAAATGTTGAATATCTATCCGCAGCGCAACTCCCCGAAAGCGACCATAAAGGCGCTCTGGCTGGATCTTATCGACCCCGATACGGCCGAGGTGAAAGAGGTCGAGGGGCTGGCCGGCGTTGCCCTCCCAAACCGGAAAAATCTCAGCGAGATCGAAAGCTCAAGCCGACTAAAAGCCCGGGACGGCGTGCTTACCATGAGCGTTCCGATAGTCACCCATGTCGAAGGCGGCGCGCCGCTGGTCGCTCCCCTCGGCTTTGTGCTGTCGCGAGAGCGCCTGATCACCGTTCGCTTCTCGGCATTGCCGGCCTTCGACGCAGTTGCTGGTCGCTTTGCCGATTCCGGCGAGCCGGCGACCTCGAGCCTAGAGGTGTTCCTCGATCTCTGCGATGAGCTTGTCGACCGCCTCGCCGACGGCCTTGAGCAGGCAGCGACTGACCTGCGCACCCTCTCTGCAACCGCCTTTCATGTCCCGGATAGCCAAGGCCGTAAGGCGATCCGCTCAAACAATGTTATTCGAGCCCAACTCCGCCATGTCGGCAGGCTGGGTGACGCTCTCTCGGAAAAGCGCGATGCGTTGCTTGCCCTTGGACGCGCCATCGATTTCGCATGCGGGATGACCGCAGGCTGGGGCGATGGAGAACTCGCGTCACGTATGGACGGCCTCAAGCTCGACGTAGCGTCGCTCGACAATTACGAGGTGCATCTCTCCGACAAGGTGCAGTTCCTGCTCGACGCTATGGTTGGATTGATCGGCATTGCACAAAACGACATCTTCAAAATCCTCACCATCGTCTCGATCGTCGGCATTCCGCCAACCTTGATGGCGAGCATCTACGGCATGAATTTCAAGAGCATGCCCGAATACGACTGGGCCTTCGGCTATCCCTATGGTTTGGGGATGATCGCTCTCAGCGCAATTATTCCGCTGGCGTGGTTCAAATGGCGGGGTTGGTTCTAGGGGTCGTCCATTCATGCGGAAGGAGTGGCAAGGCTCGCTCCGAGCCCGATATGGCGTGGTTTGAGGATCTCGCCCCCGCGTGACACGGCGGAGCTAGAAAATGTCCTCTCACTCAATCATTAAGCTGCCGGAACCGAAATGCATTCGGTCCGTTGTTTCAGGCTGATACAAATGTCTTGCGGTACATTTCCACCTGATTTGCGTGCTCCAAGCACGAAGTCAAGGAAAGCCGCCCATGGGGAATTTTAATGAGATTTGTCTGGATCGCGGCGCCGGTGGCGTTGTTGCTGGGGCTTGGCATCCAACCGGCGTTCGCCGTCTGTAATATATCCGATGCGAAGCTCGAAGAAGCTGTCCTCAGGAGCCCGGAATTGCGCAATCCGAAGAATCGCTATCTCGTCCGGGATCTGCGAACCCTTAGGGACGCCGCGTTCCTGCTGTGGTCGTATGGCCTACAGGACGATTGCGAACGGCTGCTCGCCAATATCCGACAACTGATTGCCGCGCCATCAATGGCGAAGCTGGGGGGCAACGACGAGGACCTTGCCGATGAACAGTTGGCCGCCGAAGAACCACAGCGGCATCAAGGTGGTGAAGTTCAGGGCAATCGTGGTGCCCCAGGCGCGCGTCCTCTCATCAATATCGACGACCTTGGACCCGGTCTGCGTGTCGACGAGATCGTCGGCTCCGAAGTTCGCAGTTCGGACGACAAGATCGTTGGCGAAGTTCGCAACGTGGTGATCGGAACCAAGGACCGATGGGACTACGCGGTCATTGCCTCAGGCGGCTTTTTCATCGCCGGGAAAGACAGCATCGTCGTCCCCCTTCGGTATATGCAAGTCGACGAGGAGCGACACAGCTTTTACCTGCGCATCTCCAGCGCCGATGTGAAAGCCGTTCCCTTGATGCCCGACCAGGAATATCTGTGGCTTGCAGATGAAGCATGGCGAGCGAAGAACGATGCGATCTTCCAGAAGCTAATCCCTGACCCAGTTCGGGAGGGCCCGCCGGCAAGTCAGCAACCCACCACTAAAGTTCAGTGAGCGTTCGGAACAGTGATTTCATTCGGGGCGAAGACGAGCCGCTGATCGCCATGCCTAGCTTGCGGAATTATATTACGCAATGATGGGTATGCATGCGCAGTGGGACGGATCGCAGGCATATAATCCCTTACTAAGAGCCTCTTTGATTGGGGTCGTTGCGGTCAAGATGCTCCTGCACTTTTTTCTGGACCGTTCCTGGGTCACTCGCTTCTCTTCGCGGTCGGCGCTTGGGCCGCCGCATGATGGGGTTAGGAGAGCGAGGCGTCTCAATCTGTTTCACGACCTTGCCGTGCTTTGGCCGGCAGGTTCGGGACTCTCAACGAGATCGCCTCGCCCATCGTCCCCAGGGAACGATCCGGGCATCGCCCTTTCGGGCGAAGGCTTTGTTCGTGTTGCTTGCTCCTCGAGCTGTCTCAGTTCACGCGGCCAGGTGAGCAGGCTCCTTTCCAAAGCGGAACTCGGTCGCGTCGGCCCACATGCGATGCAGAACGACGGCCAGTTTGCGGGCGACCGCGACCCGGGCTCGTGCCATGCCGTGCCGCCTGGCGATGTTCATGCCCCATGCTCTGAGGCTCGACCACTTCGTCGATCGCCCCAGCAGTGTGTGGGCCGCCTCATAAAGCGCGGTGCGTGCAAGTTCGTCGCCGCATCGGCTGACCTTTCCCTGGATGTCGGTTTCGCCGGACTGGTAGCGCGCCGGCGTCAGTCCCAGATGCGCCCCCACCGCCTGCGACGAGCCGAACCGCTCAGGCCGGTCGATCGTGGCGCGGAAGGCGAGCGCGGTGATCGGCCCGATGCCCGGCGCGCTCTTCAGCCGCCGGCAGACTTCTTCATCGCGGACGATGTCGAGAACCTGCTTCGTCAGGCGGGCGAACTCTCTCAACATAACACCGAGGATCGCAAGCAGCGGCTCGACCATCGCCATCACCACGGCGTCAGCGCCCGTCAACTCACGCACGCGGCCGGCAAACGCGCTGCGCGACGGCAGGCCCAGCTTGACGCCGGCCTCGCGCAGGATCGCCCGCACTACGTTCTCAATCGAACGCATCTCGTTCAGCACCGTGCGGCGGGCAACCAGCAGCGAACGCCACAGACGGCACTGCCTGCTCTTGACATGCACCTGCCGATACCAGCCGGTTCGCATGATCTGCGCCAGCGCGCGGGCGTCATTGCGATCGGTCTTGTTCGGCATGGTCTTCATGGCCGCATTGGCCTGCCGCGTCTCGATGCAGGTCGCCGGCAAGCCTTCGGCGTGCAGTCCATCGTGAAGCCAGGCCGTCAGCGAGCAAGCTTCCAGTCCGATCCGATCAAGCGGCAAACCGGTCCCCTTCAGCGCTTCACACAACGCCTGCGGATCGCTCAACGCTCTCGCCTCATTCACGATCCGGCCAGTCTCGTCGACAATGCAAATAGAGGTATCTTCCAAAGACACGTCCAGTCCGGCAAAGTACTTCATGGCTGCTCCTTCCAAATGTTTGTGGCGACTCACATCGACCACGTTCTCACATTTCGACAGGAGCAGCCGCCATCAGCTGGCTCGGCAGAGACCCCAATCACCCCATCTGAATCAAAAAGAATGTTTTGATATCAAGCTCTTGCGAGCCTGCGTGTGAGCAGGCGAATGTGGGCGACGTATATCCAGGCTTCTGCGGAAGCGATGGATTTCTCCCAGTCCTTGGCCAGCCTGCGGCATCGCCCCAGCCATGCGAATGTGCGCTCCACGACCCACCGGCGCGGCAGGACCTCGAAGCCTTTGGCTTTATTCGTCCGCTTGACGATCTCCAGAGGTGAACGTGCCGATCTTTTGCATCGCGCCCTTAGATTTCCGACAGAGATGCATTGACGAAAACAAAATCTTTTTCAAAGATGTCGCAGATCCTCAGGTTTTCCGAGACACTGTCCGGGCTACTAGACTAGGCTCAGGACTCAGGTGGAATTGGGGCTCCAACGCTGGAACCCCATCGCTGGACAGGAGTTAGGTAGTGCTCCTCCAGCTCTCAGGCGGCAGCAGTACCCACCCCACGCGCTTTGCAGATGGTTTTCGGCGGTCTGAAGGCCGGCCGATCTAACCAAGAGATGCCTACGCGCTCCCCGCTTCCTCCAGGTGAGATATGCCTATGCAATGGTCGTGAAACCTTCCACAATCCAGCGCTTGAGTTTCGCGCCTTCAAGGCGCAACGACGTATTGGTGGGCGTGAGGTTAGAGTGACGGACTACCCAGTGGAGAAATCGACCGGCCGCTGCCCAGGCCGAGCCAGAGGCGATCACAATACGCACCCAGAAAGGTGGTCAGGTGAAGCCTAAACGCACTGCCAGCACCCTCAGGCACATCTCGGCCAAAGTTCCGGTCATTGGCATCGGCGCTTCAGCCGGTGGTATCGAAGCGCTAGGCCAATTCTTCGACGCCATGTCGGCGGACAGTGATTGCGCCTTCGTGGTCGTTTTGCATCTCGACCCCAAGCGCGAAAGCGAAATGGCGAACGTTCTCAGCGCCCGTACGGCGATGCCTGTCGTTCAGGTCGCGGACGGGATGAGGCTTGAAGGCAACCACGTCTACGTGATTGCGCCCAATTCCGACCTTCGGATCGGCGACGGCGCTTGCACATGTCAAGCGGGACGCCATCGCCAAAAAGCTTGGTGTCACGGACGAGCGCATCGTCGCCGAATTGGCTGGAGATCCGCAGACGCCTGCAGACCGCGCCTCTGCGGCCAAGGCGTCGACGAGGGCAGGCCAAGCCGCTGCACTCCAGGCGATGATCGCTGCAACATTTGCGGCAACCTGGCCCGGAAAAGGCGCCGATGGTTATCATCCGGCGTAGTGCTCGCAGACGTTTGAAGGCAACACGGCCGCCGCGCGTTTCGGCCGACGAATGGACTGCGCTGCTCAGTTAGTTTGACTTGCGCCTCGGTAATTCCTGTCTCGCTCGCGAGGAACCGGACAAGAAAGTTCTCCTCTTCGTCCACCGGAGCCCGGTTCTTTTGCTTCAGATTTGATAGTGCTCTTCGCTTCGCGTTTGGCTTCGGTTCGGATTACAGGAAAGCAGGTCGGCGTCTTGTGCCGCAGCGAGATAGGCCGGGCGGACCATTCTATCTCCTCAGAGGGGAATCTGACCTGTACAGGCTTCCAGCACAGCGCGGTATTGTACCATGCCCTGGCCAGTTCCATCATAAAGCCGCTGCCTCCGACACGCTAATGATGGTGGGAATGCTCCTGCCTTTGTCGTTTCGAGGATTAGGAGTTTCTCCAAAAAACGGATCGCGCATGCTGTCCAGTCGGTAATCCCATTCGATTGAGCGAGGCGGCGATATGCTCGCGTCCCGTACCGCGTCGTCGACATCGACGATGATGTCGGCGATCAAGGTTCGTAGCAGCTGCTGGCGCGCACGCATCGTCACGTCAGGTCCATTCCAAGCTGCTGACAGGTTTTCTGCCATATTGGCGAAGGCACTGGGATCGACCTCAATGGCCGGTGGCCTGCCAGTTGGCTGGCGGGTTTCAAGATCCCGCAAGCGGCGCAGCGTCGTCTCCCAGCTTTTCTCCAGCTGCGCAGCTATCAGCCGATTGTCGGGATCACAGGCAGCGTAGCGGCGCTCAGCAAGATTGGCCTCGTAACGGGCATGCTGAAGTTCCAAATCGAGGATCTGGCGTTGATCATCTTGTTGTTCCCGATGCATCCGCTCCGCCTCGAATGCGGCCTCGATCGCCAAGGGTTCTACCGCTCGCAACAGCTCACGCGCAACAAAATGCGGTCGCGAGTGGATCGCCGCCGACTACTGCGGTTGCTTTTCGTTCTCAGCGGCGCGGAAACCCGAGGCGGATGCATCAGACTCGCAGATGTAGGCGCCCTTTTTTGTGTTTCCGTAGTTCCTGCTCCCGGCGAAGTGGAAAATCTTTGACTTTAGGTTCACCCACACCACAATGCCGGCCGGGCAACGAGCTTTCGCCTGCCCCTCGGTCGCGAACTGGTTGGCACCCGTCGGTGTGGCGGTTGCAGATGGTGCCGGCGAGTTCTTGGGCCGAGTTGTGGTGGTGGCCGGTGCCGTCGTTGTGGTTGGGGCCGGCTTCGAGGGCGGCGGGGTTGTGGTTGTGCTCTGCACGCCGGGAATCACTTCGGTTCCGGCTCGGCACGCAGCAACGAAATCCTTCTTGGTTTCGCCAGATCCCTTGATCGCGTCCTTGTTGGCTGCGTACTCAGCATTGCAGGTTTTTGCCGTTTTCACGGTCCCGGCTGCAGCCGCGTTGTTGGTCGACGTCGGAGCCGTTTTCTTGGCGGGAGCAGCTGTGGTGGCCGGCGCTACGCCGCCAGGGATGACTTCAGTGCCCGCGCGGCACGCTGCAATGAAATCCGCTTTCTTCTCACCAGTGCTCTGAATGGCGGGTTTGTTGGCAGCGTATTCGGCATTGCATTCTTTGGCGGTCTTGGTCGCAGCCGTTGCTGCGCTCGGCGCAAGCGCCAGAATGGCCGCGACAGCAGCAATTGAAAACATAGGGGCAAACTGCAATCGCATCGCAAACTCTCCGTTTCAGAGGGATTTGGGCCCCTATTAAGCTGCCGAAAAACGCAAAGGGCCAGTTGCTCCCCACAGCTATAGCTAACTGGATTGGGCTGAGCGACTTACGGATTCGTAAACAACTTGAACGGCCGCCGACCGTACATGTCACCCAATTCCAATGGCTATATGCCGGACATGGAGCAGCGCTACTCAGGCACACCGGGATCATAGTGCACGATCGCATCGAGGATCCTGCCATAGAGGCTGTCGACCTCTTCGCCGATCTCGCCCCGCTTGATGCCGACCGACTTGGCGTCAGCAATCAGCTTGTGAGTGAGTTCGTCGACCGAGATGACATCCGCTTTCGTCGTCTCAGGCACCTTGTTGGCGATCCATTGATCGAGAAAGTTGATGCCTCGTGTGCTCATCACGCCATAATTTCGAGCCGGCGATTAGGTTCCGGTAGAGTCGCGATCAAGCTTCACGGCGAGGCCGCGAGCCCCGGCCATTTCGACCACGAGCAGTTCGATCTCGTCATCGTTGAGCGTGGTTTGTCCAGATTTGCGGATAGCGGCTACCGCAGCAGAGAGGGAAACCGACGTCGTCTTTGCGTGATCGTCGAGCAAAAGGCCAATGGCCAGGACCACATCGGCGTCGATGTTTCGAGGCAATTCGCGCATCGCTCCTTCTCCCCATGTGAGTATCGCGCGAGAGGGGCACTGGAGCAATAGCCAGCTATTGAAGCGGGTCGCCCACCGCCGCTTCGTCCACCTCCGCTTCCATCTGGTCGCTGATCGGCTGGCCTTGCCGGCGCCGGGGATGGGCACGCCATCGAAACCCTGCAGCCAGGCGTCGGCGTGTTCCTGCCCGGCACGGCGCGCTCCTTACCGTCCTTGCGCGCCTGCCCTCGATCACCAGGCATCCGCACCGTTGGCAGATCCAGAGGTCGCGGCGTAGGGCTTGGCGTCGGATCCCATGAGGGCCACACCAGCGAGGATCACGGTAGAGCTTGCGATAGGCTTCAGCGGAGCGGGGATGCGGTCTACTCGGCATCGGCGCCACCTTTGCGGTCCGAGCGCATGCGGTTAAGATATTAGCGGGAGGCTCATATGCTTGCGACTGTAGACGCGGTGCTGGCTGCCAGGAATAACGACGCCGAAATTCTTGGTGTGATTGATCTCACGAGCAAAACGGAAGCCAGGCTCGGCACCACTCGCCTCGGGGACGCCATCCAGTTTGTCGCAAATGCCTCCGTGCTTGGATATGACGTCCGCGCAGCAATGGTCTTCTACGGTGAGCGGGGAACGCCGAGTCTGAGGACAAGAGACTGCGAAGCGTTATGGGCGCAATATGGCGCTGCCCTGCTTCAGTCATAGGGGCGCCCGCCAGGCTGGCCCCACTTGGCATAGAAGGAACTGGTGGCCAATCGCAGCGTTAGGCGTCTAGCGAACCGGAGGAATGTTATGGACGACGATCTGCGCCTGAAATTGAAGGAACTCAGCACGGGAATGCAATCCAGGGCGGAGGAACTAGCATTGCCCGGCGGCAACACCGATATTGCGGCACTGATGTCGGGCATTGCAGTGACCCTAGAGGCGCTGCTGGTGATAGCCGAAGAGAGCAAGACGCCGCGATCCGGACCGTCTGTTGAGCCGGTCACTTCCATAACTGATTGAAGGGGCGGATGAGGGGCAAAATCGCCGCCCCAACCCCGGAAGAAGTGTTATCCAGCGTCAGTTGCCCTCCCCGGCACGACGTCCCCTTGCTGTCTAAACGCACACGCGCAGAATCCATTGCGTCCGCAACCCCTTGCAGCTTTTTGACTTCGCTGTCCGAGATCGTCGCCGAGCCGGACTCGAAATTCAACGTGTCGAGATCGACCCGCCGGGCGATGTCGCGCACACGTGCCGAGCGCTGGACCTCGTCGACCGAGTAGAGGCGCTGGACCTTTTCCACCGGCGGTTGCTCAAGGAAGGTGTAGTAGTCGCCGGCATCCTCTACCAAATCGGACTCCAGGATGTATTGCTTGCGCGGGATGTTGAGCCGCATCGGTGGCAGGTTTCTTTTCTGGCTTGCTCGTAGGTTCCACCGGCTGTTCGCCCTGGGCAGGAAGACGGGCTGCTCGATGCGCTGGAAGGGCTCGGCGCCGGTTCGATCGTGTTCTCCCCGCTGGGCGCAAGGCATGCTGACCGACAAATATCTCGGGCATCCCCGAAGGCAGCCGCGCCAGCCAGGGCAAGTCGCTCAGGGCGGCCTTTCATCAACGACAAGACCATCGTCAACATCGAAGCGCTGAACGCCATCGCCGGGCGCTGCGGCCTGACGCTGGCGCAAATGGCGCTGGCCTGGGTGCGGCGCATGGGCCGAGTGACCTCGGCACTGATGCCTGATTTGATAGCCTCGGTCCATCGGTCACTGTCTGGCCTAGACCCCGTGAGCTGGCCCGCCACAGCGATACGCTTTCTCTGATCTACCACACAGGCTTCTTTCAGCATGTGCATTGCCTGAGGCCTCTATTTTGTTTGACCAGGAATTGTGTAATCGGTTGTCAAACAACTTTTGGTTCAAGTGTTCTGTCATCATGTCGCGGTATTCCGCGCACTGGCTTAAGACCGATCAAAGCAATTGCAAAGTCGATTTCCTCAAGCCGCAGGATTTTGCTGATGAGCCTTTATCGCTAGCTCCTTGATGCATTCTGCGTTCGCACCGCAACGATCCATGATTTCGCGCGCTTTGAAAACCGAGATACCATACTGGGTTGCGATTTGCCCTGCCTCGGAATCTACAGGCTCGTCTTCGTCATCTTTGGGCGTATTCATAGTTCGATGTCCTTGAGGCCAAATGCTATGAGTCATTAATATCAAGGTTGACCAAAGGTTCCCGCAACATGATCGAAGCTGACGTCGGCGGTTGAAAAGGGAGCCCTTCGTCGGCTCAGAACTGGTCTACGCAATGGTTGTACGGTAAGCGCTCATTTCCCCGCACATTGACGGCCCTTGCAACAACTGATCGCTTTCAGACGGACGCGTCGGGTCAGGCTGCGGCGGCTTTGAGGAAGTTGAAGGGCAGGAGATCGTCGATAGCCACGTTCTCGGGGCGCTGAGGCAGTTCAGTGAGGACGTGGCGCAACCACGCTAACGGCTCGACGCCACAGGCGCGGCAGGTTAACATCAGGCTGTAGACGATGGCGCTGGCCTTGGCTCCGTCGACAGTATCGCTGAACAACCAACTCTTCCTGCCAGTTGCAAAAATCCTGATGTCGCGCTCCAGAAGATTGTTGTCGATCGGCATGCTGCCGTCCTCGGTGTAACGCGTCAGATATCCCCATTGGTTCAGGGTGTAGGAGACGGCGTCGCCGAGCTTGCTGTCCGGCAAGACTTTTGGGGCGATGTCGTCGAGCCATGCCTTGAGAGCATGGAGGATGGGGACACTATGTTGCTGGCGGAAGCGGCGAATGCAGTGATCTCGCGTTTCGCCGTCATCGGGGATTTCGTTCCGCGCCTGCCTTTCAACTCGGTAGAGCTGTTCGAAGAACCGGAGTGCCTGTTCCGGCGGCCCGCCGCCTTTCTTCCTCGCCTTTAGGGCATCGACGAAGCGCCGCCTGGAATGGGCCATGCATCCAAGATGCGTTGCCCCTTCCAGCGTGCGCCAGGCGGAATAGCCGTCGCTCATCACGATGCCGCGGTAATCGCCGAGGAAGGCCTGCGGGTGTATCTGGCCGCGGCCCGGCTGATATTCGAGCAGCACGATCGGCTCGTCACTGTCCTGGCCGCTCCGGTATGCCCACATGTACGAGGTGCTGGCGGCCTCTCTGTCCATTTCCTTCAGCACCTGGACCGTGGTCTCGTCACCATGGATGAGGGGCTGCGATCTGAGCCGCAGCTTCAGCGCGTCATAGATGCGGGAGAGATGCTTTTCGCTCGAGCCGATCACCCAGTGGCCCAGAGCGCCTCGGCTGACAGGAACGCCGGCGCGCTCGAATGCCTGCGCCAGGCGGTAGAGCGGTGTGCCGTCGACATACTTATGAACGAGCGCGAAGGCCAGCGTCGAGGCCGTAGCGATGCTGCCCGGCAAAGGTTGCGTGGGCATCGGCGCGGTCACGACCGGCGTGCTGATCCCGGTGCGGTCGCAATGACGGCAAGCATATTTGAACCGCACATTCTGCAGGACCTTCGCCTTCACCTCGATATGAAGTTGCTCGGTAACGGTCTCGCCCATGCGATGCATCTGGTGACGGCAGCAAGGACAAGCCTTCTGGGCGTCGGGAAGGTCATACTCGACACGCTCGCGCGGCAGGTTTTCCGGCAAGGCCTTGCGGCCGCGCTTCTTTCCCGTCGCCCCTTCGCTCGCCGGCAAGCCCGTGTCCGGCAGGACAACGACATCGCCATCTTCGTTGTCGGCGGCGTCCTCATCCGCGGCCTGTTCGGCTTCATTGAAGAGGCGGTCAATGTGTTTTTCACTGCGCGGCGCAAAACGATGCAGTCGTGCAAGCGCCAGCTCTTCCTCGAGTTTGACGACGCGTTCGGTGAGTTGACGGTTCTCCGCCCGAAGCGCAGCAATACGCGCCATCAACTCTTCAACAGTCGGTTCGCCGGGTCGATTCATCAGATTCTTGAATCGAAAGCATGCCGGCGCGTCAATCGCTCAATTCGAGAGCCCTCAACCGGCAACCTGATATTGCCGCACCGGATGGCGGACCATCGCATCGATATCGATGCCGTCGAGGATCCAGTGCAATTGCTCGGTCGTAAGCGTGACCACCGCTGCCTCCCGGCGCGGCCACCGGAACTTGTCCTCGGTCAGCCGCTTCAGGACCAGCACGAAGCCGGACCGGTCAAAGAACAAGAGCTTCATCCGGTCGCGACGGCGATTGCAGAAGGCAAAAACCGCTGGAGCAAACGGATCGAGCGCCATCGTCTCTTGGACCAGAACCGCAAGGCTGTTGATGCCGGCCCGGAAGTCGATCGGCTCGCGGTGCAGGTAGACTTTCAGGTCAGCGCCCAGTCTGAACATGACCCAGTGCTCCGATGGTCGCCGTCAATGCATCCACATCACCGCATTCCAGCGTCAACTTCACGCCGTTCGGCAGTGACGCGCTCACCTTGGCTGGAGAGGAAAAAAGCGCAGCCCTTTTGGCTTCCGACCCATGCACTTCATCACAGGTCGCCGGCAAATCCACCGCAGCCATGCTGCTCTGTCGCAGCAAGACCCGATCGGAAGTGCTTTCAATCTGAACCGGGATGAACGCCGGTGATGAGGACGGCGGGAGGGACTGGGTCTCAGTGCGCTTCTTTATCCACTTCCGAAGAAGGTTCGCATTGACCCCATGTTCGAGCGCAAGCCTCGATACCGACACGCCAGGCTCAAGGCAGGCCGAGACAAGACGGTCCTTCGATGCAGGGTCGTATCGGCGTCGCCCGTTCCGACCAACAAGCCTTACCTGCAATTTCTGATCATCTTCTTCCATCACAAGGTGTCCACCTATTTGGGTGGACACCTCATGCATCAGAGCACTCAACAGCAAAAGGTGCGGGGAAATTCGCGCTTACGTTGTACGTACCTGCCGGTCCGCACGTATGGTGTGAATTTACGGGAATGAAAACCGAACGCTTCGAAATGCGCGCAAACCCGGACTTTCTAAAGCTCGTCGACGATTGGCGACGGTCCCAGCCAGACATTCCCCCAGGGCCGAGGCTATCCGACGCATCGTCGTAAACGCGCTTGATACTGCCGAAGCGCCGAGCCTGTCGGCGTTAGTCCGTAACTGGTTTGTGGCGAATCCTGCACGGCTTTCTCTCTTTGGATTCGACGGATCAATCACCGTGGAGGAAGCTGTTGCCGCTCTGCTAAATGACAGATATCAATCGCCCGTCATACCCGCCAAGCTGATGCTTGGGGCATCTCAACATGAGCCGACCCTATCGCCAAACAAATCGTGCCGCTGCTGGGCGCTGGTCTGAGTTATGTGCGCTCTCGCCCAACCTCGGTATCTAAGCGCGAAAAAGCCAACTTTTCGCGATTGGCGCCCGTCAACTTTTGTTAAGATTTCCTGAAGGAATGAGACAATGAGCCCACTGACCCACCCATCGAGCGACGGGTTCATGTACGCGAAAGTGTTCTTAAGGAGGCAACAATCATCATCGGCGATGTCAGCATCGGTTGCTCAGTCAGTAACCAGCACGCTCGCGGCGCGGAGTTACGGGTGAAGCCCGGCATTGCCATTCCCGACCGATTCGTACTCCACGTGCCTGCAGATGATACAAGCTATAGTGCCGTGGTGAGGTGGCGAAAGAACGAACGGCTAGGCGTTCAACTTTGTTGAATGAAATGCGAAGGCAGATTATCACGAAGCAGCGGTTCGCAAGCCGCATTGGAACCTAACCCTTTTTGACTGTTCCACTGATCACTTGTTAGGGCTTGCCAGTCCCCTGCGCCCATCCGTGCATGACCCAGCGCTGGCCGCTGGCGATCAGCGGTCGTGATCCTGACGCGCAGCCGGGCTGACAGCAGTCTGCGTAGATGGGGGCTGAACTGCGTGAGAAGATCGGCTTCAAACGGGCAGCTGTCGCTGTCGCCCGCAAGCTCGCTATGATTATGCATGCGATGCCAAAATCTGGTGAGTTGTTCAACCGGGAAGAAGCCATCGTGGCCTGACCATAAGGAAGTTCGAATGCGCCTACCCGAGGCGTAACGAGACGTCCCTGCCAGGACGTGGGCCGAGCCATTCCGCTGTGTCAGTTGCATCGTTGGCGTCACAACGCTCGCGATTGCGTTTCAAACCTTGGAAGGCTCCATCCCTCGCGAAGCCCATCATGCGGCGGCTTCATGTCGACCGCGAAGACGACCGTGCTCCCGGCAAACGACACCTCAAGACCAATTTGGGCTGCATTTCGGTCCGCGATTAGACGACTGACACACAGCAAGAGGGTTGACGAAGCTCGCGCCGCGTTCGAGCGAAGGTGATGTCGTGGCCGGCGCCGTGGGTGGGGGTTGGGGTAAAAGGCGCCGGCCGGGCGCCTCGACAGGTCACCGCTTGACCAACCTATCAGAGGCGAGTGCCGGGCCTATGGTGTTATCGGGAGGTCTCAACGGTCTCGTTCGGTCGAAAGACCGGCCACGCATTCGTCAAGGAGCGCAAGCCGGAACCGGTGCCACCTTAATTGCTGACCGATTTCGCCCAGTTTTACCATCCCGGCCGAGCTCGCAACTTTCCCCGCCTGCTCCTGTTCGAGAAAACCTATATGCGCTCTCAACTCGGCAGCTTCAGAAACCTTCAAATCCGTGACCCAAGCTCGGGCACGCATGTTCCGATCCCACACGAATTCATACCCAGCATTTGGCACACCTGGACACCTGGGTTAACCTTGGACGTTCAAATCTCATAGAATTCTAGCGGTCGCGAAAGTTCAGGCGTGAAACCTAGCCGCAAGCAGCCATACAAAAAATGCGCTGGCTTGCGGCGAGGACCAAGTCTGACTATCGGACGCAGGTTGATGTCGCGGCACGTTGATCGCACGCAGCGGGGATGATACCGCTGCTACTCCCCATTAATGCGATGCAATTATGAGCAAGAACCGAGATCGCGCGCCGCGTGGCGCCAAACACTACGACAGCGACCTGACCGATGATCGCAGTCCGGAGCCCGTCTATTTCCAGCACCGGCCTGCACCAACAACGCATTCGGTAGAGGCGGAAGTAAAGTGGTTCAATGCGGAGAAAGGCTTTGGATTCGTCAAGCTGGCTGGTGGCGCGGAAGCCTACCTGCACATATCGGCGTTGAAATCTGCAGGGCATGAAAGTGTCTCAGAAGGCGCGCGCCTTACAGTGACAACGGAGCCGGGCCAGAAGGGGCCGCAAGTCGCCCAAGTGCTGACAGTTGGCACCGCATCACAGCGGCCATCCACGTCGCGGGTCCCAACTCGACCGGATGCAACCGCCGAAGGAGACCAGGAAAGTACCGGTGCGGTGAAGTGGTACAACTCAGGCAAAGGCTTCGGATTTGTCGGCCTTGACGTTGGTGGGGAGGACGTTTTCGTTCACGCATCAACTCTGACTCGTTCCGGCCTGACCAATCTGGTCGAGGGACAAAAGGTTTTCGTGCGGTACACAAAAGGCCAGAGGGGGCTTGAGGCCCAATCTATTCACCCTGTCTGAGTTTCGCAGGACGGGAGTACACCGGACCTGTCGCAGACCCTGGCGCGGCAATTATCACACTCCGACTCCTGGCGGCATATTCCTTTGGGTTGGATGCCTAGCCAACCTTTGTGCCAGGCATCAAAGGCAGCAAGAGTTGTCTCTGATGTGGAAAACCCATCCTCTTTCCTTTGCAACAGATCACAAGTGAGGAATATCCTCGTTGCGGCGCGAACCGAGTTCGCTTCCATGATTAGAGCCAAACTTTCTAAACAGATTCCTCAAGCCGAAATCGACCGCTTGATGAGCGAGGCGGAACGGCCACACAAGAGCATCGTCAGCAGTGTCGTTTCAATAGGCTATGTCGAGATCCATGGCGGCTAACAAGGCCGCATCTTGGGACCCGGCTATTCCCGCACAAGAATTGTCTAGTCGTAGGAAGCGCCGGCCCACAGGCCAAGACGGCCGCTATCCGCCTCGACTATTTCGACGAAGAACCGACAAGAAACCGCAGAGCCGTTCAGGCGCTTTCTTGCATATGCTGGGGCTCTCGCAGGACATAACCCCGCCCCCAAACGGTCTCGATGTAGTTCTGGCCACCCGAAGCTGCAGAAAGCTTTTTGCGCAGCTTGCAGATGAAGACGTCGATGATCTTCAGTTCCGGTTCGTCCATGCCGCCATAGAGGTGGTTGAGGAACATTTCCTTGGTCAGCGTGGTGCCCTTGCGTAGCGAGAGCAGCTCCAGCATCTGGTATTCCTTGCCGGTGAGGTGCACGCGCTGGCCGCCGACTTCAACGGTCTTGGCGTCGAGGTTCAACACCAATTGGCCGGTGGTTATGACGGACTGAGCATGCCCCTTCGAACGCCGTACAACTGCATGGATGCGGGCCACCAGTTCGTCCTTGTGGAACGGCTTGGTCATGTAATCGTCGGCGCCGAAGCCGAGGCCGCGCACCTTGTCTTCTATGCCGGCCATGCCGGACAGTATCAGGATCGGGGTCCTCACCTTGGAAAGGCGAAGCGTCCTCAAGACTTCGTAACCCGATATATCGGGCAGAGTCAGATCGAGCAGAATGATATCATAGTCGTAGAGCTTGCCGAGATCGACGCCCTCTTCACCCAGATCCGTCATATAGACATTGAAGCGTTCCGACTTCAGCATCAACTCGATGCTTTGCGCAGTTGCTCTGTCGTCTTCAATCAGCAGAACGCGCATCTTGTTGCCTTTGGGCTGACGGACGGGCTCATGGACTGTCTGAGACCGGTAGTGCTGTGTAACCTGCCGAAGCTGACACCGAATGGTTAACAAATCCTGACTCTACCCCGTGCCTTGGACCAATTGTTAACGATAAGAGTGGTGGTCTGAGAGCAGAAGCCCATTGAAAGAGTCCTGAGCGAACCTAGTGGCCAAACAAAAGCCGTTCTCTATTCACAGCCTTACGGCCGGAACCGCGAGCACGGCGGGGGTGGCCTGAGGCTCTCATGCGCGCCGCCAGTCTATATGGTGAAGGATTTTCCGCGCCTCGTATTCGGCGGGAAGACGTTTCGTGGCGCTGACCAATCATTTCTAGCCATGCAGCTAGGCTCATTGGAATAGGCTCGACGCCGTTGGCCCACGCATCTTCCTGGCGGGTCGCTGCCCGGAGTCGGAGCTATAGACTTTCGGTTTCATGTCTAACTGTCGCCGTTTGTCTGCCGGCAGATGTCCATTCGATAGGGAGTGCCCACGGCTTCACAACTAATTCTGAGGGGCCTTTTCGCCGCAGGAACCTTCTGCGGTGGCTATCCGTCATGACGGCTCAATCATGGAGGCAGGAGGTTCAAATGGCCGACGACGAAAACGACACCGCAACGCCGAGACTGACACAGCGCGAAGAGAAGCAAGTCGCGCAACTGAAGCGCGAAATAAATAAGATCAACCGGACGCTGGTAGAGCGCGTGGAACAGGTAGCTGAAGAAGCCACTGGCTGGTATGCCAGCACGGCCGAGCGCGCGGGACGCGCGGCACAGGTCCTTCGTACCAAGGCGTCGTCGGTTTCTGACGTGGTGCACGACAACCCTGTCATGGCACCAACGGTGTTCATCGTTGTAGGCACCGCCTTGGCAGGCTTGTTGGTCGGTCTAGCCCTTAGAGATTGGGACCGCAGATTCCGCCGCTGACCGTGGAGTGGCATCGGGTTTAGGCCGTGCGGGAAGGTGACCAACGCCCGCTCGGTCTTCCATCCCCACACCTTCGCCCGCTGGCTCGCGCCGCCGGGCTTCTCGCTTAGAGCGGAACCTACCTAGCACTTGCGGAGTTGAAATAGCGCCGGGATTCCCTCCGTGACATCGGACGTGATCGAACGTTCGAAGATCCGCTCGGTTTCACGCCCGGGACGAGCTTTTCGTTTGCCGGCTGGAACTTCATAGCCGAAGGGTTGTTTCGCTGACGCATCGGGTTCGGTTGCTGGCCGAGATGGTGTGCGCTCAAGTCTTGGTACGGCTCGCGCCTTACACGACGCGAGCCACTACCGGCAAGTCCGCAGTGACAAGGAGATCTGAATTGACCCCGCGCAATGACCTGGACCGGATAGAACGCTCCACCCGCGAAGCCCGGGCCGCGGTTGAAGTGGAACGCACGGAGCGCGAGGCAAAGACTGCGCGTCTTAGGGAACAGCGCCTATCGCAGCAGGGGCCAATTCAAGGCGAGCCGACTCCCGGCAAGAAGCGGAAACCGAAGGCGAAAAGGATTGTCAAAGAGTGATGGCATGCATCCTTATCTCGCGGGTCAGTCGCTTTTTTCACATGGCCGGGAACTTCAAAGTTTTTAGCCGGTTAGCTTGTGCAGCATTCGCGCTGCCAATCGGCTTATGCACCACCGGTTGGGCCCGTGCCTTTCGCAACAGGGGCACGGGCTAAGGAGAATGGGAAAAGTTCTCCTTGCGAAACCGAATGCCTCCCGCGTTTCTCCGCCACGGAACCCAATCCAGCGGTCGCTCGTTTATCCTCACCAGGGCTTCCTGGCTACTCCAGACCCTTCGCCCGCTAGCTTCGGTTGGTGGGCTCTTTTTTGAGTGGGAGCGCCGTTCTGAAGAAACCGCCGCTGCTTACGCGCCGCCTTGATCGGCACCGCAATTTAGATAGGCATCCGCATTGCTGCACCAACTTGGCACCTCTGCCTTTTGAAACGTCACACGCCGCCGCCCCCCCAACGCCCGCGCGCTACGCCCGCGCCCTGATCGACGCATGACGCGTCAGCGATTGGGCGTCGTCGCGTCACAGGGCGCTTGTAGGTGTCGGGGAAACCTATTGCGCCATGATCGAACGTCGAGGGATCGGTCCTGGGTCAGATGACGTCGCGCAACGGGCGCCTGGGGGCGCCGGTCGATCAGGGGATGTGCCGATCTGTCCAAGTCGTCTGGCACTCAAGTGCAAATCGCTCCGACAGGACTCCGTTGTGTGCGATCACACCTGCGTTGCGGGCTCACAACCTGGCTCGGGCCGGCCTAGCGCCCGAGGTCGCGATCCTCAGCGATCCGATTGCCCAACAAAGTTGAACGCACCTGCGCTAATCCTGGAACAACGCAGCGCAGTCCGCATTTGTCTCTTGAGCCGATCTCAACCGGTTCACCCACCCCCGGTTTGCGGGCACGAGCATGCTCTTTCGCCGAAGGCTTCCTGATGGCCTATTTGAGCGCCTACGCACCTATATGTGGCCGCGAAGCTCCTTCTCGCGTTCGTTCCAGTATTTTTCAAAGCGAATCCTGCGGCTGAATGCCACTCCGCATGCGGTGGCGGCTGGGGTTGCGTCGGGCATCTTTGCCTCCTTCTTTCCACTAGGTTTTCATACCGTTATTGCCGCCGTCATTTGCTGGGTGATAGCAGGAAACCTGGTGGCGGCTGCACTCGGTACAGTTGTCCTCGGAAATCCGCTAACCTTACCCTTGTTGTGGGGGGCATCTTGGGAGACCGGCAAATTCATTTTGCACGGCAGAATGCCAAATCCGGGACCGCGTTCGCACCTAAGCGAGATGCTGCATCATCTTTCCATTTCGCAGTTGTGGGAGCCGGTGTTGAAGCCAATGCTAATCGGTGCTGTGCCGCTTGGGCTGCTCTTTGGCCTATTGTTCTACGGCATCACGCGCTGGGCGATGATCGCCTTCCGCGAAAACAGGCGCAAGCGACGGGCCGATAAGTCAAGCCGGCCGCTTTAGCCATCTATAAATCGAGCTATCCTTTGGGCGAATCCCCTCCCGGTCCTGTTGCCGGCCCGGAAGTTGGAATAGAGTTTCGGCGCGACGCGTTCCACGGGGACGCCGCCGTTGCGCCGCGCCGGGAAGTACCGCGCGGTCCGAAATTCACTTCCCAGTCTCTGATAGTATGATCAGTTGGCCGGGGCGACAGGCGCAGGCGCCGGTTTTGCAGCAGGGGCGAGAGCGGGTGCCGGTTCAGCTGGCTTTGCTGGAGCGTCAGACACCGGCGCCGTTGTGCTGGCCGCCGGCGCTGCGGCGCCCGGCAGTGCATGATCGCGATTTCCCGCAAACGCGTAGTACGCTACGATAGCCAGAACGAGAATAACAAGAGCAGCAAGCCAGCCGGCGCCGCCCCTGCCAGACCGGACCATAACAGGGGGCCGGTCAATGCGAGAACTCGGGCTCCCTGTTGGAGGCGGGTTGAACGGTTCGTTTGGATTGAAGTTAGCCATGTTGAATTCCTCCGAAAGCAGTAGGTTACACTCGTAACGCCCGATCGCTGCATAGGTTGCGGCCAACCGGTGCGTCCGACCGTTAAATCTAGATTGCGGAGAGAGCCATCCGGGGGCGGCGCGCGAGGAGTTACCTTGCGCAAGTGAAAAAGCCCGCCACCGTGAGGCAGCGGGCTGCAGCAAATGAGCCGACCTTACAGCCTGCCACGAACCTTCCGAGCAATCCGCAAACATCGGCCATGACATGGCCAATATCTTCCCTGTTTGCATACCCCCCCTCTCGATAGACTCGCGCCTTGGCGGCGAGATCTTCAAGGCTGTCGGCCGGGCACCGGAAAGGCTCTGGCGCGGGCCTTGGCGTCTTTGAATCGGGTGCAGGAGAACGAGACTTCAGCAGAGATCGGATATCGCCTACGGCGGGAGGATTGGGGTCAGGGATTGGCATCGGAGGGCGCTTCGGCTCATGCTAACTGGGGTTTCAGAAGCGCCGGCTATAACAAGGTCGTTGCCTGCACAATGGCAGTGAACCACGGGTCGCGCCGTGTGATGGAAAAGATCGGACGGAAATACGTCCGCACAGATTTCCCTGACTTTTCCAACCCTATTCCGGGCGCTGAAAAAGGCGAAGTCTTATACGAATTGCTTCGCTCGGAATGGAACCGAAGCGCAACCATGTTGCGACATAGGCAGCATGGTTGAGGTGTGCCCACCACCGCAGAGGAAGCCGCCGCGCATCCTGACAGTCAAGGCGAAGGCACCAAAGTCGTCATGGCAACCAACCGGGCTGCGGAATTGAACCTTGTCATAGGGGCTTCCTCACGCTGCAGAAGGCCGCGACCGTATTGAATTGCCCAGAGCGTGGAAGAATCTTTTGGGTTCGGACCGATCACGAATTCGTTAGCACATATAGGCGCGGGGCAAGTTCCGGCAACGGCACCTCCCTGCCGATGTCCGCTTCCTTGGGTCGTTCCAGGGGCTGGCATACCCTGTAGGCCTTCTTCAGCGCCGCGGCGGCATCCTTACGGGTTTGCGTTTTCATGATTGCTTGCGCCTTGTCGAGGACGCAGTCGAAGTAGGCGTCATCGTCATCCGCACGTGTCATCTCGGTCATCGCCAGCGTTGTCAGTATGGCTATCGCAATGAGCGACATAAGACGCACCGGCAGCTGAACCTTCATGCCAATCGCATCGTGACCTGCCTTTGCCCGTTTAGACGTGTCTGGCGGATAGATTGGCCTGAGCAACAATGCAAAGGAACCGGTCTGCAGCAGGGCAACGATCATGGCCGTCCATGCAAGAGCACCCACTACTGAATCCGTTGCGAAATAGGCTAGAATCGCGCTGGACCCCGAGGTCGCCATCATTCCGAAACGTAACTGCGAAAAATACACCATGGCCAACCGTTGAAAGATCACCGCATCCTTGCGAAGCCCGCGAGCCATCCGGCATCCGGGCACATCGCCTATCAAGCAAATGCTGTGCCAGACGCGCTGACCCATTTCGGTGCATTTGGCCTCCAACCAGACGATGGCTCGCATGATCTGAACGGGCCGCTCGGGCCGTAGATGGACAAGAGCGCCGTATCGCCAACACAGCAGCTAGTACGCGGTTCTTGTGTTGGCGGCGGCATCAGGCGAGGCTCCGGCGTAGACGTGCCCGCATTGGTTTTCGAAGAGTCGTGTGTCGTACCCCGATGTCCAACTAAGAAATGGACAGGATCTCGAGATCGCGCTGCCCTAACTGGACAACGTTGCCAACGGTTTTGCCAATCAGCGCGATGGCAACCGGTGAACCATGCGATATGGAAGCTTGAGACGGGTTGGCCTCGTCCTCACCGACGATGCGGAAGGTCTCAGTGCGGCCATCGTCACGCTCGAAGGTGATGGTGTGACCGAAGGCGATCACTTCGTTAGACGTCAGCACCAACATGAGCTGAGCCGTACGGACGCGCTCGGCATAATAGCGCGTCAAACGCTATTGGAAGCTTGCTTTGGATCCTTTCCAGGACGTCCCCCTGATCGAAGGGCAGGTCGTCATTTGCCTCTCACCTACCTCGAATTGTTCCGTGGTCATCACAGGAATTTGAGGTAGCGCCTAGACCAGCTACGGCTAATATAACGCGGTTGGGAGGATCTGGTGCGTCTTTACATTTCGAAAGACATATCCTCTTTCACGCCGAGCCAGCATCGTCGATACGAACGCGGCGGTCGAAGGGGCACGCGTTACGCGCCGGTAAATCGTTGTGCGGCTACGGCCAAGACGTCAACCGGCCTGCATCGGAACAGAGCCCCTCCGGGGCAACCCCAGCATTACTGTTAGTCCGCCTAACGAAGCCCAAGCTAACGGAGGAGACTTCCATGGCAGCAGCATCCATCCATGCAAGCCCAGCCCAGCAATGGGGGGCGGATTTTTTTGGCACCCTTAATGAGTTGCCCCCCGACCCTGTCGAGGGCATCGGTCATGTTCTGGACGCAATGAGCGTACTGCCTGCGTTTCGCGACGCCCGATCCTGGATGTTCCGAGGCCTAAAAATTGGCCCGGGATCTTCAGTGTTGGAAGCCGGATGTGGAAATGGTTCTGCGTTATCTGACCTCGGCTCCATCGTGGGGTCGAAGGGCAGCATAGTCGGTATCGATCCGACTACGGCTTTTGTTGAGCTTGCGAACCAGCGCGCGAGCCAACAAAGGATCAACGCCCGTTACCAATTGGGCGACGTCCGCTCGATCCCTTTTGAAGATGAATATTTCGATGCAGCGTTCTGCGAGAAAGTCCTGATTCACGCCGGGCCCGCTTCGGCAGCGCTCAACGAGATGGTCCGTGTCACACGAACCGGTGGCTATATAGGCGCGGTCGAATGGCTTCCGCATTTCTTGATCAGCTCGCGCAACCCAGACAGTCTTCACGCCTTCAATGATATTTTCCGCCGGGCCACATATGACTATTTAGTGAGCGGCTCGCTGGCACACCATTTTAACATGGCCGGCCTCAAGGACGTGAAAACCGAGGCTTTTTTGGCTAGTACGGATGACTTGGATAGCCACCCATTTTGGCGAGCCTTCATCGTCAACCAGCTGCCAATGTTTGTGCACGCCGGCCTTTTGGATCAGACCGTTGGCGAGGCATTCCTTGCTGACATTCAGGAGTTGCAAGCCCGCAAAGAGTTCAGCGCGAGCTTTATCATCCATGCTGCTGCGGCCCAAAAATAGTGGCAAAAACGGTGGAGGGAGACGCGTTCTTCTTCCTCGATCTGGCTTCTGCCGCGGCCGAGCGCGCCGCCGCTGTGTTGTGCCTTTACAGCCCATGGTCGGCGGCACGAAAGCGTCGAGGACTGCTCGTACACGGGCCGGTATTCATCCTCGATTTCGATCTCGCCTATGCCAGGCGCCATCGTTGAAAGCTTTTGGATCATTGCCGCCAGAGATCACATTGGTCCGGTCGAGACCGGCAATGTGATCGCTCGGCCATGTGGAGGAAATTCGTGCCGGGGGTGGTCATGCCCTAACAGTCCAGACACTGCATCCCGTCACTGTCGGTGACGATTTCCCCTTTATGCTTATGTCCAAGTAGAAGGCTGACATCCGACTTTGACAGCCGTTCGGCAACGTCGTTGCGCCCGAGGGCAACAAGAAGCCCGCCGCTCGGAGGGTTCGGGGAGCGACGGGCCTTATCGTGGCTTGTAAACTGCGGTGCTTGAGCCGCTTAGTGATGATGATCTTGGATGGTTAACAGAACGTTAAAAATTGAAATGCAGCCAAATGGTGGTACTCACCTCAGCAATCTTGGCCCTGGGATTGCGCTCCTTCATCGGGCCGCCGTCTCGCTCCCTTCTCGCCGATGGCTTTCAGGTGCACTTCCCTCGGATTGGGCACACCAAGAGGCGGCAAATAGAGCAGGCGATCCTTTTCCCGTGCAGTACTCGTCGTCCGATGCAGATTGGTCGTCACTCGGCGACTTTGCCAAGCGTATCGGCAACCACTGCCCCTCGTTGACCCATCGGCAACGGCGGTCCGGTGGTTGAATCGCGCGATGTTTGATGTTCCATTTCGGCGTTGATCGCGGCCCCGACAATGAGAATGACCACCGAAATCCAGGTCCACATCATTAAGCCGACCACCGCGCCCAATGATCCGTATGTCACATTGTAGTTGGCAAAGTGCTGCAGATAGAAAGAGAACAGCCACGACGCGGTTAACCAGACCAGCGTTGCCATGACTGCGCCCCAGCTCAGCCAACGCCATTTAGCTTTCGCCCGGCTTGGGCCGAACCGGTAAATGAGCGAGATTCCGGTGAGTATGGCCAGCATAAGGATCGGCCACCGCGCTAGGGTGAAGAGCACCTCTGCCCATTTGTCGAGATACAAATACGACAAGAGGGCGGGGACCACGCCGACGGTCAAGAGCAAAACAATGCCGATCATCAAAGCACCAATGGTGAATGCGATCGACATGATGTTTAGTTTGAGAAAGCTGCGTTTTTCAGTCTCCGCGTAGGCGATATTCATGGCGTCGAATAGCGCTTTGATGCCGCTGTTTGCGCTCCACAGTGCAATAGCCAGGCCGACGAAAAATCCCACGCCAAGGGCGCCGGTGTTCTGATGTGCCAGCGCTTGCAATTGCTGACGAATGAGATCGAGGCCGCCCGAAGGAAGTAAGCCGGCGAGATAGGAAACGTGATCGGCTACAGTGACTGGATCGGCCACAAACCCATAAAGGGAAATGAAGGCCGCTAAAGCAGGAAACAGAGCAAGCAGAAGGTAGAAAGTGGCGCCAGCGGCCACGAGCAGCATGCGGTCCTTATTGAATTCTTCCCATACGCGCCAAGCAATATCCTTCCAGCCTAGGACAGGGATCTGGGATGGCCATTCAGCCTCTCTGCCTCGCTCTTGCCCCACTTCACCTGCGGTCGTCGGGCGATCTTTGGACGAATTTCCGGCGTGGCGTTCCGCCTCGCGGTCAATCAGGGATTTGCTTTCGGCGGACATAGGGATTTTTGCTGCCATCTCGAACAATCACATCTCGTCAGACGGGCCTGAAGTTCGACATCTGGTCAACCAGGGGCGGGGCCGGCGCAATGTGGACACCGGCCCCTACATTCACAGCTTCTTGTTGATTGCTGCAGCGGTTTTGTTCGTCGCATCCTTTACCGCGGCTTTTGCGTCGCCAACAGCCTTCTGGACCTTCCCCTTCGCTTCCTGAGCTGCGCCCTCGGCCCTCAACCTGTCGTTGCCGACGGCCTTACCAACGCCCTGCTTCACATTTCCGGCTGCCTGATTAACGAGGCCTGCTGCTTTATCGCTCGTGCTACCCATGATGATGCGTGCTCCTTGTGAATTGAACAACACCATCAAACGCTGCCGCCAAGGAGGAAGTTCCGGCAGCGGCAAGATTTGCAAAAAGAGGCTGTCACATAGCCGCCAAAGCGATCCTTCGGCATTAATCGGCTGTCAGCCAGTGCGATGACGGACTGCTGATTTGTTACTTCGCACTGTTTTTCTGTTTGAATCGTTAACTGGAACTCAAACGTCGGTACGGTCGAGGTATTGTCGGAACCCGAGGTCCCGTACAGCCGCCAAACTGATTTAAGTCGTTGTATTATTTTCACACTAGGTGGCTCGCCCGTCATCCGCCCACCTCTCGACCCGCCGACGCTCCCGCTCGACGGGCGCTGGCTCAAGCTATCAGCCACGGCCCAGCATCCACGTCCTCTCGCGGCTATTTTCCGGCGGCTGTTCCTCAAGCGGCCCTAAGTGCCTTATGCGAACGGGCGACTGCGCTTCGCCAGCGCGCGGCGCGGGGTCCAGGTGCGACTGCGAAAGAAGGCCAGAAGTTGCCCGATACAAAGCCAACTAATAGCGGCACACTTTACCCGGTTGGCGTTTTGGCGTTCGGCAGGTTGCGCCCCCGGCTTAGCTGGCGGCTCGGCAAGTTCGATGGTTCGGGGGCATAGAATTGATTCTTGCCCGCCCTCAGTTTTCGTCAACTTCTAAGAATTTAATCAATCAACCAAGCCTTTATCGATGACCTTCCGCCATCATAGTAAAAATGTTGAAATCAGTGAAAGCAATTTTTGATGGAAGCTTGGATGGGGAGCCAGCCCGGCTCACCGTCATCCAGTCTGTCGTCGTATCGTTTCTTGCAGTGGCCATGGCGGCTGGCCTTTGGATGGCGATAGGGGTGCGCTTTCCCACTATCTGGTATCAAATCTTTGCCGCTCTGTTCATCGCTTCGATCTTGGCGCCGATTTTTCTGTACCCGTCCTACAGGACCTCGTACCGGCTGCGCCTAGCCAACAACGTGATCAAACAACAGGCGTTCACGGATCACCTCACCAAGCTCCCAAACTCATTCGCCCTATCTGCTGAGCTGGAAAAGCGATTGCGCCAGCCCGCTGGATTTGCCGTCCAATTTTGTGGATGTGGACAGGTTCAAACAGGTCAATGATTCACTCGGGCACGATGTTGGCGACGCTGTGTTGAAGGCCATTGCCGAGACGTTGCGGCACTGTGTCGGGGAGACCGACTTTCTGGCGCGCTTCGGCGGAGACGAATTCGTCGTGGTGCAAGATTTGGTATTGTCCGAGATGGAAGCCATTGATTTCGCGTCTAGGATCAGGCGAGCAGCCTCGATCACGTATGATTTAGGGCCTCATCGGGTTGCCGTCGAGGTGACAATCGGGACCGCCCTCGCCCCATTGCATGGTGATGAGCCCAACCAGATTCTCAAGGCTGCTGATCTAGCGCTTTACAAGGCGAAATCTCGTGGAACGACCGGCGAATTGTTCGCGCCGCAAATGGCGATGGTCGCAAGCCGGCTCAGGAGGATCGAAGTCGGGCTGGCGAGCGCCCTTGCGGACAGACAGTTGTCCCTTGTGTTTCAGCCAATCGTAGGAAGCGCGCGGCCGCAACGCATCGTCGCCCTCGAAGCGTTGCTCCGGTGGAAGTTTCCTGACGGTACGACGATTCCGCCGAGCGAATTCGTGCCTGTCGCGGAGCGAACAGGAGCGATCGTGGAAATAGGTGAGTGGGCCCTTGCGCAGGCCTGCCAGCAATGCTGCAACTGGCCGGCAGACGTGCGTGTCGCTGTTAACGTGTCACCGGTGCAATTCTTTCGTGGTGACCTACTGACAGCTGTCAAACGAATTTTGACCGAGACGGGTTTGGCTCCAAATCGGCTGGAACTCGAGATCACCGAATCGATCCTCATCAGCGATACGACCTTTATAGATCCAATATTGAGCGAACTCCGATGGATGGGCATCCGCGTAGCTCTGGACGATTTTGGCTCCGGCTATTGCGGCCTTCACTACCTGCGTCAATTCACCATTGATAAGATCAAAGTCGATAAAACCATTATCGATGAGGCGTGCGCAAGCGAAAAGGCGCTGAACATCTTGCGCGGAGTTGCGAAGATCGCACTAGAAAGCGGTATGACAGTCACGGTCGAGGGCGTCGATAATCAGGAAAAAGCTGAACTTTTGAATCGTGAAAAATGCGCTGATGAGTTGCAGGGCTTCTTCTTCAGCAGACCTGTGTCTGCCCGAATCGCTGCGCAAATGCTGAGGCTACAACGCCGCAATGTCGATGAGAAGGCCAACGTAATTTCGATTCGACGACCGGAATAGGTTTCGGGGGCAAGCATGACACTGGGTTCGGCACCTGGTTCAAAACGCGACAGCTCTCTTCGGAGCGCACGAGCGCTTTGCGTAGTCGGACGACGAGAACATAGTCGGCACCTAGTCTAAGTTGCGTCAATGGCGGGCTGGCATAAAGCGCAGTTCCCCGCGCCTCCCACAGGAGCGCCACGTCGAGCGAGAAGGCGAGCAGGCGAGGTGGTGGGAGGCATCCAGAAGGCTGGTGTGAGGAAAGATGTGCACCGGCTGTGCAAGGCCGCTGCTGAGCCCCTACCACTTCTGCGACTCGCGCGGCACGTATAGTGGCGGCACAAGTGTTGACAGCTTATTGCACCTTATGGGACGCGTTATGCATTCCGGCTGCCCCGCGTGAGATCCGCCACTGCTTGTTACGTTCGCTATTGCCGCGTGGGCCGGGAAGAGCATCACCGAGCGTTTGAGAGTTGGCCGATGCCGCCTGGGTCATCACAGATCCAGAGCTTGCGGCAAGATAACGAGATCGCGGATTGTTACATTTGCCGGCCGGGTCAGCATGAAGATTGCAGCTTCAGCTACGTCTTCGGAGCGAAGCCCCGAGCGGTCGGCGACCTTCCTTTCGATCTGTGCGGGATCGTGAAAGCCCCATAGCTCGTTGAGCACCGTACCGGGCGCGATCGAGCCGACGCGGATGTTGTCCGGGATCAGCTGGCGCCGCAGCCCGTGCACGAAGGCGTTCACGGCGTGCTTCGAGGCACTGTAGACCGGCTCGAAATGCAGCGCCTGGTGTGCCGAGATCGAGCTGGTCACCAGTATGTCGCCGCTCTTGCGCGCCTGCATGTGCGGCAACGCGGCGCGTATCGCGCGAAACACCGAATTCACATTGAGCATCAGCAGGCGGTCCCATTCGTCGGCATCGCCCTGCGCCACCTGGCCGGCAACATAGACGCCGGCGTTGGCGAACAGAACGTCGATGCCGTCGAGCCGGCGGATGCTTTCGGCGACCAGCCGGTCCACCTCGGCCGGCACCGTCAGATCGGCGGGGATGACGATGGCATTGCTGCCGAGCTCGTCCGCCAACGCGCCGAGCTTGTCGTGCGAGCGAGCGCTCAACACCACGCGCATGCCTTCATGTGCGAAGGCGCGGGCGGCCGCGCGGCCGATGCCGGAACTCGCGCCGGTCACTAACACCGACTTGCCTTGCAGCGATTGCGCCAATTCTCTCTCCTCGGATGTTGATAGGGCTGCCCAGAGACGCCGGCGACCAACCGCGGCCGCCGACGCGCCTTGGAAGGTTGCTATTTATATTTCCGCGCCCAGTAGTCGGTCATGCTCTTGACGTTGGCGGGGGTCGCGACTGAACCTTTGGCAAGGCAGCCTTGCTTCGGACAACCCGGGTCTTTGCCCTGTGCGATCAGCAGCAGCACCCGCACGGCCTCCTTGGCATGCGCGGCGGCGTCCCACGTCACCGCGACATCGATATAGCCGTTCTCCATCGCTCCGACGGCGCTGGTCAGAAGGTCGTTCGAGGCGATCCACACATGCTTGGGATCACCTGTTGGATGCCATTTGTCGGACTTCTCTAGGGCTGCCTGGACCGCATCGATGGCCCAATCGGAAGCTGCCAGGATGCAGTTGGCCTCCGGGTGCGCGCGCATGGCATCGGTGAGCCCGGACAGCACGATCTCAGGGTTCCACTCGGTTGGAACCCGCGCGACGATGTCGATGATGTCGCTGCTCTCGTCGAGCTTCTTGAACTCGTTGGTCCGGTTTATGGCATTGATGTCGGCGAGCGATCCCTGCAGCTCGACGCATTTGGCGTGGACCTTGTTTGCGTTGAGGATCTTCAGGAATTCCTCGCCCAGCACCTTTGCCTGGTCGGCGGAATCGCCACCCACATGCGCCGTCGGCTGCTCTCCGCTCGAGGCGCGGTCGAAGGTGACGAACGGTACGCCCGCCTCCTTGGCGCGTCGAATCGAGGCTCCGATCGCAGCCGCATCGAGCGCGCGCGCAATCACGATATCGACGCCGCTGTTCAGCAAGTCCTCTATGTTGGCGGCCTGTCGGCTGCTGTCATTGTTGGCCATGTTGACGATCCACTCGACGTTGATCCCGGCGGCCTGCCCTTGCGTCTTGGCCTCGGCCTTCATGTAATCTTCCCAGGCCTGGTTGAGCGCGCTTTCGCGGGCATCCCAGGAAAGTCCGATCTTGACGTCCTTGGCTTCGGCAACACCCACACCTGCGAGAACCGCAAGCGCCAGTATAATGAAACGTTTCATTCTCTCCTCCTGTTGCTACTCATGGTAAGTTCTCCCTGCTCGTCAAACGCTCTTGTGCTTTATCTGGCGGAAACCTCCGCCGCCCTTCGCTTTCAGCGCGTCCGCGTACATTGCGACAAAGATCACGACGCCTTCGACGAGCCGATAGGAATACGGGTTGGCGCCGGTATGCTGGAGCCCGCTGCGGATCATCTGAAACGTCAGCGAGCCTAGAATGACGGATGTGAGGATGTTTCCCCGTCCGCCAAAAAGCGAGATGCCGCCCACCACGACGGCAGCGACCGCGGTGAATTCCATGCCTTCGCCGATCTTCGCAGTGCTGACGGCGACCTGCATCGTGTACATGACGCCTGCAGCGGCCGCGAGCATGCCAGACAGCAGCAAGGCCGCGACAGTCCGGCGGCCGACCGGAATGCCGATGCGGCGCGCCACGTCCTCGTCATTGCCCATCGCGGTCAGTTGGCGCCCGAAGGTGGTGCGGCGATGCATGAGATGCACCGCCAGCAACACGGCGAGCGAAATCGCCGTGTCGAGGAAGATCGGCCCAAGCATGGTGTTGCCGAGCGGCTTGATCGCGCCCGGCATTTCGATCAAGCCGCCATCCGTCAACGACAGCCCGAAGCCGCGGAACGCGATCATGGTGCCGAGCGTGGCGATCAACGGGTTGACCTTAAGCCCGACGACGATCAACCCGTTGACGGCGCCGAGCACCAGCCCAGCGGCGATCGCGGCAAAAAGGCCGACGGCGAACGGCACTTCGCCGTCGCGCATCAGCAGCGCGAAGATTGCCGAGGCGACATAGGCGATAGAGCCCACCGAAATGTCCAGCTTCCCGCTGATCACCACCAGCGCCATGCCCGAGGCGACGATGATCATCGGCGCCACGACGTGCAGGATGTCGATGAGGTTGGCCAGTCCGAAGAAGCTCGGCGCCGCCACTGAGAACGCGGCATAGACCAGCACGAGCACGATGATGAAGCCATAGCCACGCGCCAGCTGCAGGACGTCGCTCATGCCGCTGCCTGCCTTTCCGGCAGGCCGGACACCGCGGCCAGCAATTCGCTCTGGCGCGCCGAGCCGGGCAGTTCCGCGATGATGCGGCCGCGCGCCATCACCAGGTAGCGATCGCAGACGCGCGTCAGCTCCTCGATCTCCGACGAGACCATCAGCACGGCAGTGCCGGCATCGGCCAGCTCGCTGACCAGCTTCAGGATCTCGGTCTTGGCGCCTACGTCGAGGCCGCGCGTCGGCTCGTCGAGCAGGAACAGTTTTGGTGCCGTGGCGAGCCAGCGCGCGAACACCACTTTTTGCTGGTTGCCACCGGACAGCGTCGCTGCCCGCTGGTCCTCGCCGGTGACCTTGATGCCCAGCTGTCGGATCATCGCGGCGGCTATCCGCTTCTGCTCGCGGCGGATGATGAAGCCCAGTCGCGAGATCGTGCCCAGGCTGGGCAGCACGATATTGTCGCCGGCCGACAGCGGCAGCAGCAGGCCTTCGCCGCGGCGGTCCTCGGTGACGAAGCCAGCGCGCTGCTGCAATTGCCGAGGGCTGATCGGGATGAGGTTTCGACCCTCGCGCCAGCCGAGCGTGCCGCCGTCGATCGGGTCCAGCCCGGCCAGCGCCCGCAGCAATTCGGTCCGCCCCGCGCCGAGCAGCCCCCAGAGGCCGACGATTTCGCCGGCTTTGAGCGACAGGTTGATTTCTTCGAGCACACCCGCCCGCGTCAAGCCTTCGACCTCGAGTAGCGTTTCGGTGCGTTGCGGGCGGTTGGCCACCAGCGGCCGTTCATTCTCGGCCGTGCCCATCATGTGGTGAACGATCTCGCGTGGCGTCACCTTGGTAATCGCGCCGGTGAAGACGGTGGCGCCGTTGCGCATCACCGAGACGCTGTCGCACACCGCAAATATCTCATCGACGAAATGGGTGATGTAGATGATGGCGACGCCATCGGACTTCAGCGCGCGCACGACGTCGAACAGCCGCTCACGCTCGCGCAACGAGAGCGACGATGTCGGCTCGTCGAAGATCAGGATCTTCGGATTGCGTCGCAACGCACGGGCGACCTCAACCAATTGGCGGTCGCCGATGCTGAGTTCCGCCATCGGCTGGCGCGGATCGAGGCTCGACCCTAGGCGGGCAAGGATCTCAGCCGTGCGGCGCCGGCATTCCACGAAATCAATCCGGCCGTGCCGCTGAGGGAAAGCATCGATGAAGACGTTCTCGGCGATCGTCATCGTCGGCAGCGAATTCAGCTCCTGATGTACGAAAGCAATGCCGTGCCGGATCGAGTCGATCGGCGACCTCAGCGCAATCGGCGCATCGCCGATCAGGATTTCGCCCTCGTCCATGCCGACCACACCGCCAAGGATGTTCATCAGCGTGGATTTGCCCGCGCCGTTGGCGCCCATCAACGCCACGGCCTCGCCTGCGCGCACGTCAAGCTCGGCGCGGTTGAGCGCGACGACGCCGGGAAAGCGCTTGCTGATGCCATGCAGCCTGAGGTAGGGCGCATCCATGTCAGCCTCCCCTCGCCCCGAACCGGTCGAGCGCCACAAAGCCGACGATGATGGCGCCGCGGATCATCTGGTTGACGTAGAGGCTGATCTCCGCAGCGTTGAGCGCATTGTTGAGCAGCGTGATGAACAACGCACCCAACACCGCGCCCCAAACCTTGCCCGAACCGCCATAAATGCTGATGCCGCCGATGACACAGGCGCTGACCACGTCGAGAACCATCGACGGGCTCGCCAGGTTTGACGAGGCCGAGGCGAGGCGCCC
Source organism: Mesorhizobium sp. AR02 (assembly GCF_024746835.1). Classification (NCBI taxonomy): domain Bacteria; kingdom Pseudomonadati; phylum Pseudomonadota; class Alphaproteobacteria; order Hyphomicrobiales; family Phyllobacteriaceae; genus Mesorhizobium; species Mesorhizobium sp. AR02. Next base: position 89,217 of record NZ_CP080532.1, read on the forward strand.
GGTCAGCATGATCGCCGCGATTCCCGCCATCAGTCCGGCGAGGACATAGCTCACCGCAATGACCTTTGGCCCGGGGATGCGCGCCACGGTGGCAGCACGCGGATTGATGCCAACAGCGTAGAGCCAGCGTCCATAGACGGTGCCGGACATCAGGACGATGCCGAGGCCGGCCGTGGCGGCCGCGATGATCACCGACAGTGGTAGGCCAGCGTAGCGAGCAAAGAACGGATCGACGAACACGTCCGGCACATCGGCGATGCTGATCGACCCGGTCAACCATACGGCGGCGCCATTGGTCACCGTCATCATGGCCAGCGTTACCACGAACGGGATCATGCCGAGATAGCCGACGGCGATACCATTGCAGGCGCCGATCCCCATCGCGGCGACGACCATGATCAGCGGCCCGACGACGGCATCGCCGGTCGCCCGCATGTACATGGCGCCGAGCACAGCGCTGAGCGCTGCATTGAACGGCAGCGACAGGTCGATGCCACCGCCGATCATCACTGTCGACATGCCGACCGCGAGCACCGCAAGCGTCGAGGCCTGCACCAGGATGTTAACCAAATTGTTCAGCTTGAAGAATGTGGGCGCGTAGAGCCACAACACCGCCAGCACCAGCGCGCACAGCAACAAGGCTGCGACCGGGCGGATCATCCACGCGAGGGACCTCGCGCTTTGCGGATAGGCGGCGGCGACGCTCATCTTGCCGGCGCCTTTGCTGCTGCGGTTCGGGGTACGGTCGAACCGCGTACGATCAGCTGGGCCGGCAGCCGGACATGCGGCTCGCGCAAGGACGTGCCGGCAATCAGCGCCTGCAGCATGCGCCAGCCGGTTTCGGCGATTGCCGTGCTCGGCTGCGCCACGACGCTGATCCCAGGGCTGAGCAGTGTCAGCGCCTCGAAATCGTCCATCACCAGCAGCGCGATGTTGTCTGGAATATTCAACCCCAGTGCCTGGATGGCTGGAATCGCACCTTTCGCGGCGATGTTGCTGGCCGCATAGATCGCCTGCGGCCGGTTCTTGCCTGCCAGGATCTTAAGCGAGGTCGCCTTGATCTCCTCAGGGTCGAGGCTGAGCTCGTAGGATTGGCAGAGCGACGCAGTGCCTGCCTCACGCGCCGCTGCGAGGAAGCCCTCATGGCGCTGGTCTAGGATCCAGAAGCGGTGGCCGTGGCCGAAGAACGCAACATGCTTGTAGCCGGCCTCGAACAGATGGCGGCCGCCGAGATAGCCGGCCTGGAAATTATCGACGGCGACCGACGGAAACGGGTTTTCCGCTTCGACGCGGTCGACAAGCACGACCGGCACGCCGTAGGTTTCGAGGTCCGGGATCATCGGCTGGAAGTCGAAGGACGGCACCATGATCAACCCGTCGATGCGCCGCGAGATCAGATTGTGGATTTGCCTTTGCGCCCGCTCCTGATCCTCGCTGGTAGTGAGAAACATGACGCCCTTGCGCTCGGCGATGCCGAGATGCTCGATGGACGAGACGATCTCGGAGAAAAACGCGTTCTCGATGTTGGGAACCGCCACCGCGATCATGTCGGTCTGGTTGCTGCGCAGGCTGGCGGCATTGGTATTGCGGCGGTAGCCAAGCTTTGCCGCGGCCTCGTTGACCCGCAGGACATGCTCCTCTTTGACCGTCGGCCGCCCGTTGAGCACGTTCGACACCGTGCCGAGTGACACGCGGGCAAGCTGGGCGATGTCCTGGACCGTGGGTTCACGCATCAAGACGCTCGATTCGATGAAACGTTTCATCGAATTTATTCTACGCCGCATAAGGTGTCAACCGTCCTTTGCATGGTCGACGGGGAAGTCAGTCAATGGCCAAGAGTTGGCAGCCCAAGAATGCATGGGAACTAACCAGGATCGGCGAACGTTAACAGCCAAAACGAAAGGCACCCCCCAGAATGAAGGTATTCGGCTTTGCGATTTTCGTGACCATGCTTAGCGCGACTGCGGCTTTTGCTCAGACAGAAACTGATCCAGCGATTGCTGCTTGTAAATCCACTGGACTGATCGCTCTTCAGCAAAAATCAAAGGACATAACTGATCTGATCATTGACCTAGAAAGCGTCGCAGTTTCAGCGGCGACAACCAAGGTTGAAGATATTCCGGTCAAAACGGTGGTATTGGGCGAGAGCTATATCAAACGAGGTTCAGTGACAGGTAAGTCTGACCGCTTTGTCTGTCTTATAGGCGACAAAGGCAAGGTACTTCTGACTTTCTTCACGTCGAAATAATCTCCGAAAGGGACGTAGCGTGTCAAACAAGTTCGACATCACCTCACTCGCTCCAACAGGGGCGCAGGCAAGCCGAGGCAGTAGCGTGTACTGAATGCTTCTATGGCAGCCGTGTCAGGCAGTCTCTGAGTTGTAGTGTGTCGTCTGGGGTCCCAACTATCCAAATTCAGGAGGCAACAGCATCTCACTCCCTTGGTGAGCTGGGTAAGGCTCGCGGGCTGGAGATAGGCTGCGCGTTTTCCGGGCATGCCGACGCGCGGTATCGTCGGTTGCTCGCCCATCATTCCCGGCTGGTCGTGCCGGAATGGCAATTGAAGCCAAGGTTTCTGCGCCCGCGACGGGTCTCGCCTTACAATTTCGGCCCTTGCGACGCGATCGCCGGTTTCGCGGCTTCGAACGGGATGGCGTTCCATGGTCACACGCTGTTCTGGCACGAAGAGCCGATCCGCTGGGCGCATGGCAAAAGTTTCGAACGCGTGAAATCCGATTATGGCGGCTTCATCCGCGACGTCATGCATCATTATCCCCAAGCCGTCTCGTGGGATGTCTTCAACGAGATCGTTGGCGAGCAGGAGCCCTTGCGCGACGAATTCCTAATTAGCACCTTCGGACTGCAATTCATCGACTATTGCCTGCGCCTTGCGCGGGAAAACTCGCCCACGGCGCGTCTCGTCATCAACGACTATAATTTGGAATGCAGCAGCGACTGGTCGTTGCCCAAACAGGATCACATGCTGCGGCTGTTGGACGCGCTTCGAGCCATTGACAGCCCGCTGCATGCAATCGGCATTCAGGGGCATCTGTCATCTGTCTACAGGGCCTCGGCCGCGTCTACGGTCCGCTTCATAGACCGGATCGCTGATCTCGGTCTCGACGTGTTTATCTCGGAACTTGACGTCAACGACTCCACCATGCCGGCCGACATTGCCGTTCGCGATGGTGAAGTCGCGGCCTACTATGAAGAATTCCTGACGGCGGTTTTGAGCAGACGATCGGTCAAGCGGCTGGTGCTCTGGGGCATTTCCGACTTCGACAACTGGATCGTCCGCCGCCAGACCCAGGAGAAGCGGCGATCTGGAAAGGCGCGCCCTGCCCTGTTCGACGACCAGCTTCAGCCCAAGCCGGCTTTCGACGCGGTGGTACGGGCGCTTGAAAGCGCACCACCGCGCTAAGTTGTCAGGCTTTGACCACGCGGTCGCAGACGATGCCATTGCGCTGCATGGCATTGCGCGTGTCAACGATAAGCCGCGAATGGTTGGCCAGCAGACCGTAATCGATGCCATCGTGATCGGTGACGATGACCACGGCATCGTAAGCGCCGATCGAATCGCGGCTGAGCTTGATGCAGTCCTTGCCGGCAAGCATCGGGTGCTTGCGCGTCTTGGGAATGCGCGCCACGTGCGGATCGTGATAGGCGATGTCGGCGGCCCGCGTTTCCAGCAATTCGATCAGTTTGAGCGCTGGACTTTCACGGACGTCGGAAACGTTCTTCTTGTAGGCGACGCCGACGATGAGAATGGAAGCCTGACTGAGCGGAAGGCCAAGCTGGGTATCCAGCGCTTCCGACAGCTTCGACATGACATAGTGCGGCATCGAAACGTTGATCTCACCGGCAAGCTCGATGAATTTCGTCGATACCTCGAACTCGCGCGATTTCCACGTCAGATAGAACGGGTCGATTGGAATACAGTGACCGCCGAGCCCGGGGCCTGGGTAGAAAGCCATATAGCCGAAGGGCTTTGTCTTGGCCGCGTCGATCACTTCCCAGATATCGATGCCCATCGCGGCGTAAATGACCTTGAGCTCGTTGACCAGCGCGATGTTAACGGCGCGGAAGATGTTTTCGGTCAGCTTGACGACCTCCGCGACCTTGATGCTGGACACCGGGACCACCTTCTCGACGATCGCGCCATAGAATCGCGCGACAAGTCTTGCCGCGACCGCGCCATCGCCGGCGACGACCTTCGGGATGGTCGCGGTCTCGAATCCGGCGCTGCCAGGATCTTCGCGCTCGGGCGAATAGCCAAGGAAGAAATCGCGCCCGGACCGGAAGCCCCCGGCTTCCAGGATCGGCTTCATCAGCTCGTCGGTGGTGCCGGGATAGGTGGTGGATTCCAGCACGATCAACTGGTCTTTGCGTAGGTAGTTGGCGATGGCGCGCGTCGTATTCTCTACAAAGGAAAGATCGGGCTCGCGCTGCCTGGTGAGTGGTGTCGGTACGCAGATTGAAATGACATCGCACTCGGCAAAAGCCGCGAAGTCCGATGTCGGCATGAAGACACCTTCTGCCATGATCGACTGAAGCGTGTCGTCGCTTACGGCGCCGATATAGGACCGGCCGGTCTTGAGTTTATCGACCTTGCTCTGGTCAACATCGAAGCCGATCACCTTGAAGCCGCCGCGCGCCGCCGCGGCGGCCAGCGGCAACCCAACATAACCAAGCCCAACGACACCGATCGTTGCCGACCTATTTTCCAGTCTGGAAAGGAGCAACGCACCGCGCGTCTGGTCCGTATGAATGTTCACTCTGCGCCTCCCAGGATGCAGGCGAGGCCATTCTCGCTGCAATCACAACAACTTGAGAGTCGCGCGATTGCGTCTCCCGCCATGAAACACATCGCAAGCTTTGTGCCAGTCCGGATTTGTCAGGAGAATTCCACCTAAAAGCGGCTCGGGAGGTGGGAAAGACGGGATTTCGGCTGCTATGGACGGCAGAAGATGTCAAGTCGACGATATGTGCCAAAATCATACATCTTGTTGCGTAACGGCTCATGAAACAGAGCGGCGCCGGAAAAACAAAATGATTACAATGCGTTAATTAACCACTCCCGTTAGCCATATCGTTAACGATCAGTTGCATTGCCTGTGGAAAAGCTATTTTGAATGCATAAAGCGCACAATGAGGGGTGCGGCTTTCCTCCTACTCAATGCAGGATTGTCGCCATATGGATACTTACACTACAGAAGTCAGATACTTGGTCGCGGGAGGTGCGGGGTTTGTTGGAACCAACCTTGCGCGCCGGCTCCTTGAACACGGGGCCTTGGTAGATTGCGTCGACAATTTGTCCACGGGCCGCAAGGCCAATGTATCGGATCTGACCCGATATCCGAATTTCAACTTCATCAAGCTCGACATTGCGGATACAGCAGCCTGCGATCGCTTGCTGCGCCGACGCTACAGCCACATCTACAATCTGGCCTGCCCGACCGGCGTTCCTAATATTGCATTGCTTGGTGAGGAAATGCTCATGGCGTCCTCAGTCGGCACGCTGAACCTGCTCAAAGTCGCGCGCCGGTCAAAGGCCAGCTATCTGTTCGCCAGCACCGCCGAAGCATATGGCGACCCTGAAATCTTTCCCCAGCCGGAGAGCTATGTCGGCAAGGTTGATCCGGTTGGTCCGCGCAGCCCCTATGAAGAAGGCAAGCGCTTCGGCGAAGCTCTCACTCGCTTCTGGGGCCGCAAGCACAATGTCGATGTCCGCATCGTTCGCATCTTCAACACGTATGGCCCGGCCATGTCGCCCGACGACCAGCGTGTCATACCCCAGATGCTGTCGCGGATGATCGCCGGCAAGCCGGTGCCGATCTATGGCGACGGTGCCCAGACCCGGACCTTTCTCCACGTCGACGATCTGGTCGATGGACTGATGACGGTCATGGAAAAAGGCGCGCCTGCTGAAGTCTACAACATTGGCGGCGACACACAGATCACCATATGCGACTTGTTCGAGCTGGCGAAGAAGGCCACCGGCCTTGCCGGCAAGGCCGCGTTCGAAAAACACTTCATTGCCGACCATCGCGGCCGCTGCCCCGACACAACCAAGGTGCGGGCGCTGGGGTGGCATCCAAGAGTTTCGCTCGCCGACGGCATTCGCCACAGCCATCGCGATCTGGTGGCGTCGATCCAGGCCCGCCCACAAGCTAGGAACGGCAGACCGGCTGATCGGCTTCCAGTGACAGGACATCATCATACCTCGACGAAACTCTATCCTGAGCGGCGGCTAGCCCTGTC